>NZ_JAQFWV010000004.1:0-92873 GCF_056175805.1 Halohasta sp. A2
TTTGTGCTTCATTGATCGCGTCATCAAGCTCTTTTTCCGACAGATGTTTCACCAACTTGGTCCGACGAGAAGCCTTCATTAGCGCCTATACGCGCTCCGTAGATTCAAACATAGCGCAGACCACTCCAGACTTCTGGTTAGCAGTCAGAACTCAGAGAGTTCTGACGACACCCTCAAGCGTGAGCCGTCAGGCGAGCGATAGGGTGGGGTAGTTCACTCACACTCCGCATTGTCTGGACGGATAATTTGCCGTTATAAATAATAGGTAGCCGTCATCAGCTGCTTTTCGTATCAGCGCGGTGTTCGCTGATGAGTTCGTCGACCATGCTCGCGTTCTGTTCGCGTTTTCGCTCTTCGGCCCGCTGTTGCCAGTCGTCGATCACGGCTTCGATTTCCTCGTCATCCACGACTGCCAACTCGTCGATCTCTTGAATCGAGACGTCCTTGGCGGGACCAACCGGAATCTCAGCCTCAAAGAGCACCTCGTCGGCCGCATCCGACAGCCCGCCCTCCCGCAGGACGACACGGGGCTCGATCTCGGCCAATCGTTCGGCGGTGCTCCGGCCGGCTCCCGAGGCATCCCGGAAGTAGACGATATCGCCGCTCGTCAGGCCGATGTTCTCGTCGACCGCGTCGATCGCATGCTTGGTGAACTGGTCGACCACCTTCACCGAGACGAGGTTCCGGTCGCCAGCCCAGTCGACGTTCGAGTGGTCGAGTTTCCAGAGCTCCTTGAGTCGATCCAGCTTCGATTCCAACTCGTCGGCTCGCTGTCTGGCCTCGTCACGCTCGCGTTCGAGCCGATTGATCTCGCGGTTTCGCTGGGAGATCTCTCGGCGTTCTCTGGCCTCCTGGCGCTCTTTGCGTCGTGCATCCGACAGCTCCTTTTTATACTCCTCGATAGTCGACTCGCGTTCGTCGAGTGTCGCTTCGAGTTCGTCGGTGTGCGACTGCAAGCGGTCGACCTGATTTTCCAACGCTTTGATCCGCCGTTCCTCCTCGGAGAGCTCCCGCGGCTCGTGGTGCTGCTCCTCGTCGTCCGGATCGGGTTCGTCCGACAGCTCCCGCAGGGCGGCCTCGACCGAGGCTCCTCCGGCGACGACGTGGGCGATCACCTCCTCGCGGTCGAACTGTCGGGGGGTTTTGCGGGCGATCCGATCGAACTGGTCTTCGTGGTCGTCGTAGGCATAGAGGGCTGCTGCCATCGCATCGCGCTCGTGGTCGTTTTCGTACTCGTGGTCGCGGGTCCGGTGGACCTTTTCATCGATTGGAATATCGCTTGGTGGTATCCAGCTCGTCGCGTCGAAGCTCCGCCGGAACTTTTCGACTGTTTGGGGCATCGGCGTCACGTCGGCAGCGACGATCAGTGGTCGACCGCGGTCGATCAGCCACTCGATGAGTTCGGCGGTGTCGACGGTTCGGCTCGAAAACCGATCCAGGACGCGCCCATCGAGCGAGACGACCGCCGCCGCGGTGGTCGTGCCGGGGTCGATGCCGACGATCACCCGGTCGCGCCGCGTGACGAGGGGTTCGTAGCTGATCCCGTCGCGCTGCTCGCGCTCGATTTCGATTCGCGTATCGCCCGCACGGTGGCTCGAAACCGGCAGTTCGGATGGTGTCGCTTCGACAGTGAACGTTGCGTTCGAAAAGCCACCGTACTTTTCGGTGATGTCAGTCTCGAACTCCAGGTTCGCCTTCTTCAGCTTGGATTCGGCCTTTCGGGCCATCCGTTTGACGCTGCCGTGAATCCGGCGTGTGTAGCGGTCCTGGCTCCAGCCGCCCTTGCCGGTCGACCGCCCCCGAGAAACCTTGACGGTCGTCGTGTTCGTAAACGCCGAAACCTCACAGCCGACGTTGGCCGCGGCGAGTCGGGCGGCAGCCTCGGCCTCCTTCATCGGCTTTTTGCCGTATGGGACGCCGTGACGGGCCGCAACCCGCGAGAGGGGTTCGGGCCGCTCGTCGCCCGTCACTTGGACGAGCGTCGTTGCTGAAGGGAGCCGCCGGAGAAAGCCGACGAGGGCGTCTTTGTCCTCGGCGAGTTCGTAGACGTTGTCGGTCGCCAACAGCGCTGGCTCGTCGTTTTTGATCAGTCGACAGAGTTTGCGAAACGAGACGACGTCCCGCTCGATTTCGCCATCGTCCAGGACGGCGAGTGCGTAGGAGGGCGCATCGCCGCGAATGTCGCCGCTCTGGATGTCGACGCCGAACACCGGCCCGTCGAGTGCGTTCGTCCGGACGGTCACACCCTTGATAGAACCGCAGGCAGTAAATACTCCACGCCGTCGGTGACACACAAACCGGTCTCATGGACCAGTCGGTGGTAGGTCAACTGCTGCGTCAAGGGTCGGTCGACTGTCGCGTCAAGGGTCGGTCGACTGTCGCGTCAAGGGTCAGTCGACTGTCGCGTCGACGTTAGGCCGCGGTCGTTGGGGGTGTGTCGTGGCTATCGCTGGAGCTCGCTTCGACGAGAATTCGAACCACGGTCACGAGCGATGTGCCCATGTTCGGCCCACCTTTTCGGACGAAAGCGTGGCAGGAAACCGAAGCGGGAAGCTCGGCCCGCGGTCGTTCGGCGGCAAGCACTACCGGAAGCTGCGGTCGCTCGCACCGAAGCGTTTGATGAAGCTCTCGAACGCCACGGTCCGAAAGCTCCGTGTCCAAGACGACACAGTCGACCGACCGACGGGCGAGCATCGAACGGGCCGCCGAGAGCGTCGACGCACAGTCGATCGACAGCTTGGGAGATCGGCCGAATGCGGCGGTCGTGTAGTCGCCGAACAGCGAGTCGTCGGTGACCACGAGCAGCCGAACAGCGGAGGTGACCGTCATACATATCGCTCCGAACGCAGTGCCGAAAAGGGCTGCTACGAGGGCTACTGTGTGCTCTATAGTCGACGAGACCGTAAGCCGGCTTACTCGCTGGGATACGGAAGTTCGAGAATCTGGCCGTCGGTCGCGATAAACACCTCGCCGTCGAACGCGGCTTCGGCCTCCCGTCTGATGGGTGATGGGTCGGCCGCATAGCGCGAGGAGATGTGTGTCAGTGCGAGTCGCGTTGCTCCGGCGCGAGCGGCGATCTCACCGGCTTCGCCACCAGTCGAGTGGGCAGTCGACCGGGCGCGGTCGGCGTTGTCGGCCGCGAACGTCGCATCGTGGATCAGGAGGTCCGCATCCTGAGCGACCTCGACCGTCGCGTCGACCGGTCGCGTATCGCCCGTATACACTACTTTTCGGCCCGGTCGTGGCTCACCGACGACTTCGTCGGGCTCGATCACGCGGCCATCGTCAAGTTCGATCGACTCTCCGGTGTGGAGTCGACCGTAGGCGGGTCCCGGTGGAATCCCCAACTCCGTTTCGGCTTTCTCGCGATCGAACCGGCCGGGGCGGTCGAACTCGACGAGCACGTAGCCGACTGCATTGGTCTGGTGATGGGTCTGGAACACCTGAACCTCGTACTCGTCGGTCTCGCGGACGACGTCACCAGCGCTGACTTCGACGATGTCGACCGGAAACGCCGGTGTGTAGTCGCCGACCGTCAGCAGGGTCTCGATGTCGTGGCCCGTTCCCTGGGGGGTGTAGATGGTGAGTGGATCCTCGCGGCCGTTGAAACTCCAACTCTGGACGAGTCCTGGAATCCCGAGAATATGGTCGCCGTGGAGATGTGTAATAAAAATCGCCGTAATATCGAAGCCGGTACCGAACCGCATCATCTGTCGCTGTGTGCCCTCGCCACAGTCGAACAAGAGGCCGTCGCCCTCGCGGTTGATACAGATCGCACTGGGGGCCCGGTCGGTCGTCGGCACGGCCCCGCTGGTGCCGAGAAAAGTCACACGTAACGACATGGAAGGGAGTCGACCGCGGGCGACTAAACGCCCTTCGGAACGTCCGTGGTCGCTAGAGCGCCGCGAACGCGCGTGTCGACCGGACTCAAACGTACCTGAGCGGCAACATCAGGATCACGCCGAGCGCGATGCCGCCGACCAACTCGGGTTTCCCACCGCTGGGGACGTTCTCGCCGAGATCGAGTGCTTCGGGGATGAACTCCGAGACGACGAGATAGATCATCGCCCCGGCCGCAAAGCCAAAGCCGAACGGGAGGAACTCGCGGGCGACTCGGACGAACCCGAAGGCGAGCACCGCGCCGATAGGCTGTGGGAGACTCGAAAACACCGCCCACCAGACCAGTTTCCAGTTGGCCACGCCCATCGATTTGAGCGGGATCGAGATCGCTGTCCCCTCGGGGATGTTGTGAATCGAGATGGCGACTGTCATGAAAATCGCTAACACGGGCACGGTCGCGCCGAGAATCTGGGTCCCGCCCGCTAAGCCGATATCAGCAAATGAGACACCGACCGCAACCCCCTCGGGGAAGCTGTGGACGGTCAGAATCCCGAGAATGAGAACGAGCTTTTTGAAATCGGCCTCCTCGTACTCTTGGGGGTCGATTTCGGCGTCGACCAGCAGTTCGTGCGCGATAATAACGAGCAGCACGCCCGCGGCCATTCCGACGGCGATCTCCCACCCACTTCCCTCGCTGAGTCCTTCTTCGACGAGCCCGAACAGCGACGCCGAGACCATGATCCCCGAAGCGAGCCCCCACAACACGATGTTCCGCCGGTCGCTGATCGTCTCGAAAAAGAAAAACGGCAGCGCGCCGATCCCGGTCGCCAGCGCGGTGAGCAAGCCAGCGACGAAGACGAAGGTGAGGTTCCCCAGTAATTCCATCAACAGGCACTACTATCTGCGAAAGAATAAACCACCCGTCGACCGTATATGGATAATTATCGATCAGCCAGCCCAGAAAACGAGCATGTAATTAGCTGGCTGCTCAAATACATCTTGTAGTCATGCTCGAACTGTACCAATCCGAAGGCTGCCCACACTGCGCGAAAGTCCGTGAGAAGCTGTCGGAACTCGGCGTCTCCTACGTCATTCACAACCCCCGGCTGCCCGGCGACGTGGGTGGCGACGTGACCAACGACGTTACGCACGACGAACTGACCGCCGGTGGCGCAGATCAGATCCCGTATCTCGTCGACACCGCCAGCGGCGTCACGATGTACGAAAGCGACGACATCGTTGAGTACCTCGACGAACACTCCGGGTAGTCAGCCGCTACTTTCAAAACTCTTCGGCGTAGGGTCGGAGTTCGACGCCGACAGCATGATACCCGATACGAGGCCCGGTAGCGTGATATGAGGCCTCACAGCAGGACGTTCTGCCGGTCGCTGATCGTCTCGAAAGCGAAAAACGCGAGCGCGCCGATCCAATCGCCAACGCGGTGATGACTCCGGCGACGAAGACGAACGCGAAGGTTCCTCGCAGTGTCATTTGGTCTAGTACTCTCGTGTTAATATAACCGATTGTGACGCTGTGCAGGTCGCCAGAACCGCCCACTGTCCGACAAGCACATCGACGAGATGTGGCCCAGGACGTCTCGACGAGGTGCACCCGAGATGGACGTGTATGGATCTACGTTTGCGCTAGCGGTTCCACTCGATGCGGTACACCTCTGTGTCGACGTCGCGTTTCTCCTCGGTGTGGTGGTCGAACTGCCGGGGCATCTCGAAGGTGGCCGCGAAAGCGTGGGTCACCTCGCCGCCGTTGTCGGCAGCGAACGCCTCGATGAACTCCTGGCTGCCCGTGTTGTGCACGGAGTACGAGACGCGGGCGAGTTCGGCGGCGATTTCGAGAAAGGCTCGATCGGCACCCTCCTGGCCGTTTTGGGCGCCGAACGGCGGGTTCATCACGACCGTCACGGGCTCCGAAAGCCGAAGCGGTGGCCGCGTTGCATCCGCCTGTATCCAGTGAATCGGCGTGGTTGTCCCGACGCGTCGACGGTTTTCGATCGCGGTTCGGAGCGGCTGACGGTCGAGTTCGAGCGCCACGACTCGCTCGGGGCTCCGCAGGGCCGCCCCAAGGCTGAACATCCCCGTGCCAGCGCCGAGGTCGACGACTGTTCGAGCTTCGATGTCGCCCTGTAAGTCGGCCAGATGGATGACGTGGGCGGCCAGTTCTGGTGGCGTCGGATACTGTTCGAGCGACGCCCGTGGGTTCTCGAAGCCCGCGACGACCGCGAGCTGGCCTTCGAGTTCGCGTTTGGTCGCCATCTCAGTCTCCTCCGGTGATCGAACGGTCCCGGCCACACCGTGGGCGGCGATCAGGCATCATACAGTAGTTCTTCGCCGTCGACGCAAAAAGCCTTACAGCGAAATCGACCCTTGAAACAACGGCAGGAGGTGTCCCGATTGCACTAACAGAAAGCATACATAGCCGACTGGCTGCCTATGGAGACGCTATGCGGCCCGCCACCCGTCACGACACGAACACGAGACCTGTCGACGCCGATCCCGGTCGATTCAGGCGATTTCGTCGAGCCGTCGACCGTCGTGTCTGACGTTTATTTCATTAGACAAGTCGGTAATATTTCAATAACTTTTAAATATGGGTAGAACCACAAACCTTATAATGGAACGTCCGAGCAGGCAGCGCCAACAGGAGCGAGAATCGGAACAACAGTCGGACGAAACCCTCACCTGTCCGGAGTGCGGCTCAGATGAGATCATCACCGACGCCGATCAAGGCGAGCTGGTCTGTGATGACTGTGGGTTGGTTCTCGACGAACAGCAGATCGACCGCGGCCCGGAGTGGCGGGCGTTCAATCACTCGGAAAGACAGAGCAAATCCCGGGTCGGCGCACCGATCACCGAGACGATGCACGACCGCGGGCTGACGACGACCATCGACTGGAAGGACAAAGACGCCTATGGACGGTCGCTGTCGTCAGAAAAACGAAGCCAGATGCACCGCCTGCGCAAGTGGCAAGAGCGCATCCGCACCAAGGACGCTGGCGAACGCAACCTGCAGTTCGCGCTCAGCGAGATCGACCGGATGGCGAGCGCGCTAGGCGTTCCCCGGTCGGTACGCGAGGTCGCTTCAGTTATCTACCGACGCGCGCTCAGCGAGGACCTGATTCGCGGGCGCTCGATCGAAGGCGTCGCAACCGCCGCCCTCTACGCTGCCTGTCGACAGGAGGGCATTCCACGCTCGCTCGACGAGGTCGCTGAGGTATCGCGGGTTCCGCAAAAGGAGATCGGCCGGACGTATCGGTACATTTCGCAGGAACTCGGTCTCGAACTTCGGCCGGTCGACCCCAAACAGTTCGTTCCTCGGTTCGCCTCCTCGCTTGGCCTCAGCGAAGAGGTCCAAGCCAAGGCGACCGAGATTATCGACGTCTCTGCCGAACAGGGCCTGCTGTCCGGCAAATCGCCCACGGGCTTCGCGGCGGCGGCGATCTACGCGGCCTCGTTGCTCTGCAACGAGAAGAAAACCCAGCGTGAAGTCGCTGACGTCGCCCAAGTGACTGAGGTCACCATCCGGAATCGATATCAAGAACAGATCGAAGCGATGGGCTTCCGCTAACCCGTCGACACACCACGGACGTTCTCTGTCGAGTCGACCAACAGACTACCGAACGGTGTGTCGAAGCGTTCCAATAGTATACCAGTTTATTTGTGTTTATTCCAACTGTCTCGTTTCATTATACATCAATGATATTTATCAAAGAGAGATTCTAAAGGGAGGTGAGATGTTCACACGTCGGCGGGCATTACTGATGGGCGCGGTGGGGATGACAGCACTGAGCGGTTGTTCCGAGTTGGCGTCGGGAGACGAGCCGATCGCGAGAGAGGCCGATCCTGGCGAAGTCGACGCATCGGCGCTCGACGAGACGGGCCACGAACTCGAAGACCGACGCGAAGAGACGATCTCCCGAGAGGTCGAGGCCGCCGGGGAGTCCCGAGAGATCGAGGCGACCAACTACGCGACGATCTACACCAAAACGATCGGTGACACTGAGGCCGAAGGAAGTGTGTTCGGCGTCATCTCGACGCCTGCGTTCGAAGTCGCTGGTAAGTCGTTCAATCCGATCGCCGATGCCGACAACGAGGAGATCCTCGACTATGTCAGCGGTGAGTTCGGCGAACTCTCGGTCGACGAGGAGGTCGACGACACCGAACGGACCGTTCTCGGCGAAGACGCGACGATCTCGATGTTCGATGCGGAAGCCGAGTTCAACGGCGAACGGGTCCCGATCTACATACACGTGACCGCAGTCGAACACGAAGGCGACATCGTGATCGGTGCGGGAGCGTACCCACAAGAACTCGAAGATGCCGAAAAAGACAATATCACGGCCCTTTTCGATGGTATCGACCATCCGGTCGACGACGCCTCCGAGTGGGAGTAACGCCGGCTCAGGGTGATCGCCGGGATACTCGCGGAGCGAAAGCGACCACTATCGATCGACCACACCCATAGCTATATGTGTGTGAGCATCGTTGCCACGCATGGAGAAATCGCGAATGGCAAAAGGTACGGTTGCGTTCTTTAACGACACAGGCGGCTACGGATTCATCGAAACAGACGACGCGGACGACGACGTGTTCTTCCACATGGAAGACGTCGGCGGTCCTGACCTCGAAGAGGGTGAGGACGTCGAGTTCGACATCGTGCAGGCCGACAAAGGCCCGCGCGCGAAGAACCTCCAGCGCGTCTGACTGGCAAACGAACACCGGTTTTACTTATTTAGTACGACCGAGCGACCGCTGTGTTCTGGTGAGACCACCCACGTTGGAGTCAACCGAGCCACAGCAGCCGCACGTCGACGTCCTCGGGCGTCGCTTCCAAGCGACACCGCTCGCCGAGTCGACCACGGACTGTCTGACGCCACTGCTCGATGCGGGCAGTGTGCTGGCGTCGCTGCGCATCGAGATCGGCGTCAGCCGCTGACTCGGCGGTCTCGTCGGCGGTTGGATACGGCGGCACATCAGTCACGAGCGACTCCGGACCGAGATGGACCGGGTCGACGTCGCCGTCGTAGCTACCCTCGCCGCCAGCGAGATGAAGCCGGGCGCGCATTCGCCCCGAAAACGGCGGCGTGATTCGCAGGACTGCCCCACGATCGGCGCTCAGATTGGCTTCGAGTGCAGCGACGAGATCGTCGACCGTGATCGCGACCGAGCGGATCGCCGCCGGATCGACGTTTCCGACCAGCCTTTCGTCGGTGTCTCGCCTATGGTGAGTGGGCATACAGTCTGATTGGGCCGAATGGACCAAACCGTTTCGGCGGCACCCGAAAGACAATCGTTAAAAGCCGCGCTCCGGTCAGTAGTGGTATGAGCGAATCCGCACAAGAAACCGAGCGACAGTGCGTCTCCTGTGGCATCAAGGTCGCAGGCATGAACGCCGCGTCGTTCAGCTGTCCGGACTGCGGTGCCGATATCCACCGCTGTGCCAAATGCCGCAAGCAGAGCAACCTCTATGAGTGTCCCGACTGCGGATTCCGGGGGCCATAACGATGGGGAAAGTCGCCGCCAAAATGAAGGTCATGCCGTCCAGCCCGGACGTCGACCTCGACGACCTTCAAGAACGGCTCGAAGCCTCGCTGCCAGAGGGCGCACAGATCAACGGCTTCGAACGCGACAACGTCGCGTTCGGCCTCGTCGCACTCCTGCCGACCGTCCTCGTCGCCGACGGCGCTGGCGGCACTGAAGTCGTCGAAGAAGCCTTCAGCGGCGTCGACGACGTCGAAAGCGTCGCCGTCGAGAACGTCGGCCGCGTTTAACTACTGTTTTTCGCTGCACTGTTTCGGACGCTCCCGATAGCGTCCGCAGTAGTATCGTTGCACGCACCAGCGACGACTATCCAAAAATAATCGACTTCGACCTACCAAACACCGAGGATTTCGATTTCGAAGACGAGCGTGTTGTCGGCCAACTCGTGATTGAAGTCGACTTCGACGACGGTTTCACGAACCGCGGTTACGTCGCCGTGGAGCCCGTTTTCGGCATGGACGTGCATTCCCACTTCCGGGGGAGTGCCGACCATCCCCTCGAACGTCTCGGCGTCGTACTCGCGGACCCACTCGTCGTTGAACTCGCCGTATCCTTTTTCAGGTGGAATGGTGACCGTCTTCTCGTCGCCCTCGGCCATGCCGACGACCGCCTCGTCGAGGCCCTCGATTACGTCGCCCTCGCCGACCGTGAACGACAGCGGGCCGTAGTCGTCTTCGTCGGTTTCCTGTGCCTCGACGAGGCCGACTTCGGCAGCGACCTCGAAGCGCGAGGTATCGAAGACGCTGCCATCCTCGAAGCGTCCGACGTATTCGATCGTGGCACTGTCTCCAGTCTCGATACTCATACGCACGTCTCGGCGGTCGTGACAGTAAAACGAGTCGGTCGACCCGTCGGTTATCGCGCTTTCTCATCCGGTACCGGGTCGTCGATACCCAACAGCGCCGCACTCTGCTGCCAGAGCCGTTTTTGGGTTGTCCGGTCACGAGCGGCCCGCGATGGATTGATCGGCTTGCAGTCGACGAAGTAGCGACCCGACACGGCATCGACCCGAGGCGAAGCGGCGAGATACACAGCTGTTGCTGCTCCATCAGAGACCGTTGGAACCATCGGCAGTGCACTAAGTCCGCTCAAAATCCGGGGAAGTGGGCCGGGGAGGAACCGCCCAAAGCTGCTACCAGGGATCGCTCCCGGATGAAACGCGTTGGCAGTAATATGCCGATCCGTTTGGTCGAGCCGCCGGGCCAACTCAACGGTGAACAGAACGTTCGCCAGCTTCGACCGCTGGTAGGCCCGAAACCCCGAGTAGGAGTCGACCGACCGGATGGCCTCGAAATCGATGTCGACACCTCGGTGGGCGTCCGACGAGGTGGTGACAATCCGGGCGTCATCAGCCAGTGTCGGCAGCAACTCGGCGGTCAGCAGATACGGCGAGAGGTGGTTGACGTGGAACGTGTACTCGACGCCGAGATCGGTTAGTCGACCCTCCCGAAACAGGCCCCCGGCGTTATTGCAGAGCACGTCGAGTTCATCGGTCCACTCGCCGACGGCCACTGCGAGATCCCGCACGTCGTCGACGCTGGCGAAATCCGCCTTTTCAAATGTCGCCTCCCGTCCCATCGCGGTCAGTTCGTCGACGACCTCCCTTCCGGCGTCGGCGTCGCGGCCGTGGACCATCACGTTCGCCCCGAGCCGACCGACGGCGAGTGCGGTCTCGCGGCCGATTCCGCTGGTCGACCCGGTGACGAGTGCGTATTTCTCCGAGAGGTCGACACCGTCGACGCCAGCGATCCGTTCCGGTCGGTCTTCCATAGATAATCGAAGGGCTGGACGGCCAAAGGTACTCGGTCGCTGCAGACGTTACGGTCAGGGTTAGTTACTCGACGCCTTCGACGAGCCGCCGGAGCTGTTCGGGCGGCACTGCGCCACGGGCTGCGTACCCGTCGTAGGCGAAGGTCGGCACACCGGTGATCCCCTGCTGCTGGGCGCTGGTCCACTCGGCTTCGATCCGCTCGCGCAGATTATCGTCCTCTATCGCCGCACGGATTTCGTCGGGGTCGATACCCACCTCGTCGGCGAGGTCGGCGAGCACGTCTACGTCACCGATATCGCGACCCTCGGTCCAGAGTGCCTCGAAGATCGCCTCGTCGAACTCAAGCCACGTGTCATAGGGGTACTGTTCGGCAACGTAGTAGGCGGCGATCTGGGCACCGAAGGAGTCGACCTCGATGGCGAGATCAAGTTCCATCTCGACGTCGTATTTCTCTTGAAGGCGGCGAACGGACTGTTTGGCCTGCTCGAAGTAGGCGTCGTCCTTGCCGTCGTCGACCGAGTAATCGATCGTGCCGTCGGGGTTGCGTTTCCCGCTCCGGAGATCGAAGGGATGCCAGTCGATCGCCAACTCCTCGTCGCGGGTTTCTTGATACCGCGAGAGCGACTCGCGGCCGAGATAGCAGAACGGACAGACGTAGTCGGAGTAGACGGTGATCTGCTCAGTGGATTGCGTACTCATCGGTTAATCGCACGGGACTCAGCCGGAAAAGCAGGGTGGTGGTGTGAGCCGACGTTGCACAGCCGTGAGATCGAGCGACCAACTATTCTCTTATCAATCGCGTCACAATACGCAACTATGCTTCAACAGCTCCGAGAAAGCGGTCCAGGACTGCTCGTTCCCTTGGCATGGGTGTTCGTCGCGGCCGCCCATCTCGACCTCGTGGCATCGCGGTCGATCTTCATCGCCCACCTCGTGATGGCCGCGTTCATCACGTTCTTCCTGGCAACCGGCTGGGCCGACATGTCGACTGGCGCGCTCGCGGGCTGGCGGGCGGTGATGGTCGTCGGCCTCGCGGTGACACTCGCGGGGGTCGCGGGCTTTGTCTTCGATTCGACTCCCCTTCTCACAACGAGCCTCGTGGGGTGGATGGTCCTGCCCGCCGTTGGGTTGGCCTACACGGGTCGACTGCTTGACGACGCCGCGGTAATATATTTCACAAGTGCTGCCGTCGGAGGGTTTGGCGCGATTATTTATATACTCTCGCTGATTGGTGTTAGGTCCGGTCTCGTCGGACTCGCGTTGGTTGGGATTGGCCAGACGGTTGGGATCGTCGATGCCGTTGTTCGGTTTTAAGTAGGATTTGTATATGATCGGTCGACGGCGGTGGGACAGGGATTCGAACTCACTCACAGATCAAAGATCTGTTCGCTGTTCGAATCCCATCCACCGCAGCAGCCGCTCGCGGACGTTGCTCGCGGCAGAATGCGGTGGGACAGGGATTCGAACCCTGGAGGCCGAAGGCCACCTGCTTTCAAGGCAGGCGCAATAGTCCACTCTGCCATCCCACCCCGCGTCCGAACTGAGGTCGACGACGATAAAAACGGTTCTGGTCTGTGCTCAGACCCTAACGACGGGATGCCAGTTAACCGAGTCGTTGTCACATGTATTGGATTGCATCCAACCAACGACGCTAATCGAACCTCAATTGAACCATGACAACAGACTCGTTTGAGACACAAAAAGCACCAGCTAAAGACCGACACAACGGAATTGTATTAGTAACTGAACCAACCAGAAACAAACTGAATGAGAGACAAAGAATCGAGTACAGAAGCCATCGACGTGGGTTCATTGAATGGCTCTCACTCCGTGGAAAGTCACCAGATACAATGGAAGGATATGCCTATGATGTAGTCAAACGACGGGCATACGACACAGACGCCTTTTACAGATGGTTTTGGAAGGATGTGAACGATGGATACTCTACTGCCATCAATACGGATCATGCTGATGCGTACATCCGTGAGTTAGCACGTGGTGATACTTCTCGACACCACAAAGAAAACGTCGTGAAATCCCTCAAATCATTGTATAGGTGGCATTCAAATACCAAAGAGTGGACAACCTCCATTTCATTTGGAGCCACCAGTTCCCACGCTCCAAGGGACTATTTGACCCGCGAGGAACGAACAGCGATCCGTGAAGCAGCGTTAGTGTACGACAGCATCCCATCATATGCTGCTCTATCACCAGATGAAAGAAACAAATGGAAGCACTATCTCGCTGAAAGAACGGGTAAACCACTAAATGACGTTTCACCTGATGATTTTGAAGACGCAGAGTCATTCAAGTATGCTACCTTAGTATCTGTGAGTCTTGATACAGGGTTGCGACCTGCTGAAGTAGGAAAAGCACGGGTTTCGTGGGTCGACATTGATAATGCTGTTCTCCGAATACCGAGTAGCCAATCGGTAAAGAGTCGTGAAAACTGGATCGTCTCATTACGGAATACAACCGCTGAAATGTGCGCAACGTGGCTTAGGGAGCGTGAATTATACGACCGATATGAAGACAATGATCGACTCTGGTTAACCCGTCACGGAAACCCATACGGATCAGCGTCTCTCAAATACGTATTGGAAACTCTTGCCGACGTAGCAGGGATCGACACTGAGAACCGTTCACTAACATGGTACTCGATTCGTAATTCTGTTGGCACATATATGGCTCGTGAGGAAGGATTAGCAGCTGCTCAATCCCAACTACGTCATACGAATCCAAAAACAACGATGAAATATGACAAAACTCCTATTGAGGACAGACGTGATGCACTTGACCGTATGGGGTGACGATATTCAGTAACAACACATTTTTTGCCGTTCAGATATATACCTATGATAAGGATTCGTAGAAGACCAAGAATTGGGTACACTGCGAATGGAACCTACGGTTCATAGGGACTCGTACCAAAAGATAATATGCTATAAAAATTAGCAGATTTGTAAATAATACATTCTTTGTCTACAGCAGTCTCGTTAGTGGGTATATTTTTTATTTAGTGATTTAGTTTCAGATATTTTAACATAGGGCAACGTTTATGCGTGGTATGGTATTTCATGATTCTTTAAGTGGGGGTATGACCTACTTGTATAATGAAGGAGAGTCATGAGTTTCTATAGTTGAATAGTTATTCATCAACAATTACATTCATCAACAATGTCTGTGCGAAACACCACAATTGCCGTGAGTCCAGAAGAAAAGAATGAGCTAGACCAAATTGCCGAAGATGTTTTCGGAGAATCTGATTCTATTCCGTATGGATCGACAGTCTCGATGCTAATCACTGAGTTTAGAGATAATTAACCGACGTTTGTAGCATAGTGTAGCAATAGACCAAGCCGATAGTCTCGCAGTCGACAGATAGTTCCTAACTAAGACTACAACTAATTTTACGTCTCTATTTATTTAATTTTTTGGCATATAATTTCATACGCTATAAGATGATATAGAGACGAGACTGCCGAGACTGTCGGGACCAACTTATTCCCGATTATGTCTAATGAAGATACGAACAACGATAGCGACAGCAGTACCGAACAGTACAGTACTCACCAAGAAGCCGAACAAGCCGCTAAGAAGCTCTTTGAAGGAAATAACGAGGTTTCTATCAAGCAGATACAGAACTTCGATTGGAACCAGTTTGAGCTATCAGAGGCAGAATCAAACGTCAATCATCCACACCGTGAGCATCATATTTTGGCCTATTCGTACTGGATTGAAGGACTGAACCAGACGGAGATTGCAGAACGGTATGGATATACTCCATCCTGTATTTCCAAACAAATGGACCAGATTCCCACTGGTCCCGATCCGAGTAAGCACAATGGTTCAGTTGGGTTCTATTTCAATGATGGTCATGGGAAAATATACAGTATTTATGACGGAGAAACTGAATTTGTCTATTCCCACCGTTTACTTGCAGTAGCAGAATATGGGATTGATGCAGTCAAAGACAAGGTAGTTCATCATGAGACAGGCTGTGGCCTTGATAATAGGCCAGATTCAATTACACTGTTGGATACAGACAAACACACACATCTACATCGGACTGATGACTCGGAATTTGTAATTGAAGATCGGGAACCACGGCTAAGAAATGGTAATGCAGAACCTGATTCAATCAGTGCAGTCAAAGCGTGGTGTTCTCCCGTCGATGATGAAGATGGAGATGCTAATGCACCTACAGACAGTGTAGCATCCACTTCTGAAGGTAGCTCTGCCGACTAAGGGCAATGACTCTTAGTACCTCTCTTGGTGACGCAAAAGCGGCTCTCCGTACAAAAGAACGTCGTCAGAATCAAGAGTACGAACGTGTCGACAGTGAGCCTGCTGATCCGAGTTACATAAATCACACCCAACGGAGGAAAACACGACTTACTGAACCTTCGTTCAAAGTCGACCGATTGCCGAATCCCCTGGTTGAATGTGGGTGCAACTGTTGCCCTGATCTTGCTGATCCATTAGCAGATGACTCACTATTCAGAGACACTTATGCGGCTAACGTTTGTGATTCACCACGGCCTTTGACTCTTGAACGGGCAAGGAGGGTATATCTAAAATACAAACGGAGTGAGATGAACGACCCCGAAAAAACATCTCCGTTGGAACGTCTCAAAGGTCTTTACGGGAGAGTTCTTGACGGGGAACGGCAGTTGATGGATGACATGAACGATCCGTCTCTCATCTTTCTCTCGCTCCGTCAAAGTCCTATTAGAGAACAAAGCCTAGAACGTGAATGGATCGAACCACTCCGTCTATGCAGTGAGCTAAACAAGCCGTGGAGTAACGTCAGACGTACATTACAGAGGAAATTGTCGGGTTATCCACGGTGGGAGTATGTAGCCGTCACGGGATATACTCGGTCTGCTGCAACGCCACATATGCACGTTCTGGTATACGTAGAAGACGAATCAGACGATCTATCTATTGACATAGCAGATTCAGCAGTCAACTCCTATCTTCGTGGGAATGACTATGCCAACAAGGAACATCACCCCGTTATCGAGGGTGAACGGGATGCAGGTATCGTAGTCAATTCTGTACCACGAAATGACGACTATATCCACGATTCCAGTTACAAGAAAGCATTAGAGTACCGAGACTACCAATCGTTTGCACCCACGTCGAATTTTCTACTATACATGATGACTCAGTTACCTCATTGGGTACTCGATCACATATGGGATTCTCACAGTGACATTCATGCTAACTCAACTCTGGTTGATGGAGCTGTGATCTCTTGGGCATCAACCTATGATGATTACCGTTCGAGTAGGGGGTTCCCTGATTGATCGGGAAGTGAAGACTACTATGGGATACTAACGACATCCCTTCACGTCTGTTGGTTTTCTTAATTCTACAGTGTGCGATCCACTCGTGAAAAGATATTTGTGTAAAGGGAATTGTCTATCTGTATGACTAAAAATTATCCCTCTGATTGGAACTCCCGTCGAAAGAAAGTCTACAAACGGGATAATCACACCTGCCAAAACTGTGGTATCAGTGGTGGGCCAAATGGCTCAGTAGAACTTCACGCACATCATATTGTACCTAAATCAAGTGGTGGTAGTCATAAACTCAGTAATTTACAGACGCTCTGTTCTGACTGTCATAAGGCAATTCACGGCAATAGCATGGCCCCTACTGGTGAATCTCAGTTTGATGATAAGCTCAGCAAAATTAATTTCTTGTCAAAATTACTCAAATTACTCCCAAATAGTATTAAAAACTGTCCCATTTGTAAAAACAGCAGTTTTAATTATTACAACTACAATAGTAATGAAGAAAATTACAACCTTCTTATCTGTACTTCTTGTTCTTCTGTTTTCAAAGATAAAAACCAATATACGCTAATAGACGGTGATAGAGAATATTTAATAGATCAGATTGGCGAAGATATTTTAAAAAAGATATACAATGAGGAACTATCAGCTCACGCATGGAAAATAATCCGTGGAAATACAACGAAAAATCTTGATATAAATGTATTAATTGAAAAGTCACAGTCGAAATTTCAATTACAAAAATATGTTACTGTCCTTGTTTTTCTGACTTTCGTGACTGGCATCCCAATTATAATGGCATTATTTTTACCAGATTGGCCAGTATATACCATTTTTATTGTATATTTAATATTCATATTGCTGGTGAAATGGGTATACCCAATGACTACTGTGGATGAAAAAGATGTACTCAAGAAAACGAATTAATATATCTAAGGTGCATGATGTACGGCCCTATTATTGGAACATGATATAGGTTAGGAATCAGATTGTTTTGAAGTCACCCACTATGCATAACAAATCAATACGGACAGTCAAGAATATTCACAGTGAACACAAATCGAGACGTTTTGCTCTTGTGGCAGTGTAATTCCGATAGAGACGGTATTTGGTCTATTAAATACACATACACAGTGGAGCATGGGATGCCCTCACATACTCTCACAATATCCAATTGAACGCTAATAATGACCGTGGGGGGTACCCTGGGGTCAATAGATGGTAGGAGGTCACAGTCTCGACATCCACCAATTGGATCAGCAGTATTATTTCCGTAGTAAGATTCTTAAACCAATAAACTGAATTCACGATTAATTATATATGCAAACCAGACATTCATTGAAACGTGATGTACGAATTAATCACAGACGATACTGAATGGAAAACGATCAATCGACTCGATCTGGTCGAAGACAGACAACAAGTTGAGATTAACTATGGTGCGAGAGTTACTGATCTTTCACCCCCAATTAGAAACCATTTGGTGAGTGTAGCCCGTAATTTGGAGGTTGAATTTCAGGAAGAATTGGGCTGTGAGAATCCTGTTCGTGAAGATACTGTTAGTGAATTACCCCTGTTTCGTGAGGAAGTAGTCCTACAAGCATATGCACCATTCGATGGCAGTAGAGCTGAAGCACAAGCAGTCTGCAACATAGCAAAAGGGTATGAGGCTCGATTTCGGAGGGAACTACTCCGATTAAGAGAGAAGTTCGATGAATACACCCCACCAATACCAGTTGATGAACTTGATGATGACCACCGCATTGTAGAGAGGTTGGATCAACTCGACTGGAACAACTGAACTATCGTAGCGGTCCAATGGCTTTTCTGGTGGAACCAGCAGAGGATTCGACCGCCACATACGATTTGAACTAATACACGGATTAATACAATAACTGTGTACAGATTCTCTTTGATACTACTGAGACGGTTAATTACAGGTGTTTCAAGGTCAGCATGGTCGGATCGAAACGTCTCCGATGGAATTAATACACGGTAAATTAACTATCCGTGTATGGTAGACATAGATGATTCAGGCGTAGAGGTGAAGTGTTGGCTTAGTTACCCCACAGAGATAGAACAGTTAGCAGACAAAGCCCGTGATGTCGACTGGAAACGACGTATTGCCGTTCTCTTGATGGGAAAAGTTGGGCTACGGGCTTCGGGTGTTCCGACAGCAAAACCCCAAGGACTGATCTACAACGACGAAGGAGAGTATTGGCAACTCACCGTGAAAGGGAAAAACACCAAAGGTGGTGAGAAGACCACGAGAGACGCTTTCATTCCCATTGAAGTGAAGCGAGAGTTGACAAATTACGCCAAAGAACGAGATATTAGTCCATCAGAACCACTCGTTGATGTGTCGACCGACTCTGTGCGTCGATGGGTTAGAGAAGCCGCTACGGAGCTTGCAGAGGATACAGGAAACGAACGGTGGGATGATGTATCGAGTCATGACCTCAGAAGATCGTGGGCCAATCATCACCTTGTCGAGAAGGAGGTGAACCCGCGGGTTATGATGAGTATCGGTGGATGGAGTAGTTACAATGCAATTGAACCCTATCTTACCAAACCATCATCATCCAAGATTGGTTCTGAAATGAACGGACTTAATCACTGATCTACGTTTCCAAACGTCTATCCTACACACGTCTCTTATGAGACGTTATTTCCCAAAGCGTGTCGTGGTGGTCGACGGCGTTTGTCGCGCCAGCGATCAAACGGCAAGATCCACCCGACCGCGCATACCCCCTTTCCTAATATAGAATTACTCTGTTAGAACAAGTTTGATCAATTCTGCTTGGATTGGCTACAGGCTATCTCGGATCATCTTTATTGTCTAAGAGTCGGTTGTGGGACGTGTGACAACGACAGGGATGGTAACGATGGAGAATGCTCATCTCCCCGAAAACAGGTCACAAGGCCACCTGACTTCGGTTGCAAAGAGTCTCACTGTTTGCAACCCATGAAAGTCTGTGAGGCAAAGCCGCTACTGGCTTTCGACAAGGCAGGCGCAATAGTCCACTCTGCCATCCCACCCTCGTCCGAAATGAGGGCGACCGACCATCAAAACGGTTCTGGTCGACGCCACACCAGCCGACTCACCCGAGTTTGTCGACCGCCGTCAGATAGCTCACGTACAGTACCACCGCGAGCACGAGCGCTCCGGCGAGCACGGTCAACCCCACGTAGTCGTCGGTAGCCACATCGGGATTCTCCCAGAGAAAGACCGCCCCCTCGACCGCAAAGACGAACAACGCCCCGTAAACCACCGTCAGGGCAAGTGCACGAACGAGCGCATACAGTCCGAGCAGTCGACTGTTGAGCAACTCGATCGCAAACAACAGCGCGAAGACGAGTATATAAATCGGTTCGGGAAACGCCTCGCCCAGCTCGCGGCCAGCCTCGATCGCCTGCACGCCGTAGTAGGAAAGCGCCAGCAACACAGCGCCGATAAGGGTGACCGTCACGCCGTAACCGCTGGGGGCTGCCGTCGACGTGAGCCCCGGGTCGTCGTTCGTGGACGTATCTGCCATTCCCTCCCAGTATCCACCGACTGCGGTTAGTTAGCCGGTGCAAAACAGCCAACTCCCAGTAGACGTCTCGATAGCCCGCCGTCGGGCGAAGTAAGCACCACCTACTGGGGGTCGACCACGAGTGTCGGGCCGTCGGCACCGTCGACTGCGTCCAGTCCGCGCTCGTGAACGAACGCGGCGGTGTACTCGGGGACGATCCGTTCGGCCGTAAAGCGCGCCCGAAGCATCGAAACCAGCGACAACAAGTCCCGGCCGGTATCGACACGGGGACTCATCGGCAGGAACTCGGTATCGAGGCCCGCGTCGACCGCGCGGTTGGCGAGTCGCTGGAGTTCGAGCCCCTCGAAGCTCTCGCTGAAGTCGATCGGCTCGGTGAACCCGGCGTAGAAGCTTCGGCCCTCGGAGGCAGGCCCGATAACGACCTGGTTGGTCCGCAGCTTCATTGCCGCCGAGTCGACGACGAGCCGGCT
The DNA here is from genome assembly GCF_056175805.1 of Halohasta sp. A2. Lineage (NCBI taxonomy): Archaea > Methanobacteriati > Methanobacteriota > Halobacteria > Halobacteriales > Haloferacaceae > Halohasta > Halohasta sp. A2. The sequence goes on from NZ_JAQFWV010000004.1 coordinate 20,476, forward strand.
CATCAGCGGGGCGGTTCCGAAGACGACCGCCGCCGAGGCGACGTCTTCGGTTTCGAGTAGGTGCGTGACCGTGTTGCCAGCGCGTGCCGAGACGGTCGAGCCGACCTGTGGTTCGAACCGCACGTCGGACACGTCGTCGAGCGTGTCAGCGGCGATCGACCGGAGTTCGGCGGCCGGATCGATCTCGGTGTGATACGCGGCCGGGAACTGGTCGGCGGGCAGGTAGTTGACTAACAGTTCGCCACCCGAGCGGTCGACGGCCAGGAAGGTGTCGCGGAGCATCGCCTCGTACAACTCGGCGACAGCGGCCTCGCTCAGCGGGCTCGTCTCGGCCAGTTCCGGCAGAACCAATCCCGCACGCGGTGGCTTAGCGAGAACGGCGATTACAGTCATATCTCACCGTTGGTCGGTGGCGTCTTGAACGCGATGATATCCTTACCTGCTTTGTCGACCCTTCGTCTGGCGGTAGTCACGAGAAAAGATGTCGTTGAGAACGTGGTCGACGAACGCCTCGCTGTCGGCGTCCGTTTGGCGATCGAGTTCGAGCATGGCCACGAGTTCGAAGCCGCGACCGCGGATCGTCGTGGCGTGGTCGGCGTCGATATCGAAGCTCTCGGGGCTTCGAGTCGTGTACTCCATGGCGAGCGATTCGAGCACGCGCTGGCCGATCGGCACGATGATCTGCGGGTTGATCATCCGGATCTCGGCGTTGAGATACGGCTCACAGATATCGATTTCCTGGTCAGTCGGCGAGCGTTCGGGATGTCGACACCGCGTCAGATACGTACAAAAGGCGTTCTGCATGTCGGGCTCGGCGGCGTCGGGCTCCGAGCGGACGAAGCCAAGTTCGCCCAAAATCCATTGGAGCCGTCGGCCCTCCGCATCGCCGGTGAAGGGAATGGCAGTTTCGTCGGCTCCCTCGCGGGGTGCTTCGGCGACGAAGAGGAACTCCGCACCCACGTCGCCGTAGCCGTGAACCACGTTTCGACGCGTCTCGCAGAGGTCGCAGTTCGTACACTGCTCGTCCATGCCGAACGGGTTTTCGAGCTGCGGTTGGTGAGCGTCCACACACGACCCACGGCCGCCGACAGTAAAACCGATACGGTTAGGCATCGAACTCAGCCGAACAGAACGAGCGCCGCCTCGGCGTCGGTCGCCAGCTCTTCGATTTCGGGCGCGTAGACCGTGATGAGATAGATTAGCACGAGTAAGATCGAGTTGTAGATGCCGTGGACGAGCGCGACGACCGTCAGGTTCTCGGTCCACTCGTAGAGGCTGCCGAAGACGATCGAGCCGCCGACCAGCGCGGTCATTGAGGCGGCCGTCGACAGGAGGCCGGCCTCGCCGAAGCCGTGGGCCGGGATGTGGATCAACGCGAAGATCAGACTCGCGAGCAGGATCGCCGCCGCCGGGCCGAACGATTCGCGGAGTCGACGCTGGATAACACCCCGATACAGGAGCTCTTCGAAGGGGCCGACAACGAGGAGCATGAGCGGAACCAAATATAAATAAAAGGAAGGGTCGACGTCGCCCAACTGCCCGAGGGCGTGTTCTGAGGGCTCGACGCCGACCAGCAGGCTCAGCTGGGTGATAATCGAGGAGACGAAGATAACCCCGAACGGGGCGATGACGATGAGCGCTGCCTCGACGAGCGTCGGTCGCCGAATCGGGACGTACGACAGCCCGCGACCGGTCGACCGGAGATAGAGGACTGAAACCCCGCCCATGACGAGCACCTGGCCGATCAGTAGTTCGATCCCAGTGAGAACGATCTGCGAGTCTGGAAGCGAAACGCCGAGTTCGGAGGTGAGAAACAGCAGCGGAAACACGACTGCGAACGTGAGCCCGATCGTACCGAACCCGAGACCCGTAGCGACACCGACCGTGCGGAGTTTGTCACGGATCGACGCAGTGCCCCGTGATTTGTCGTACGGTGGCGCTGTTTGCGATGCGTCTGTCTCGGTCGATTCGCGGGCTGGTTCGGTTGGCCGGCTGGCCGTCGAGGTCGACTCGATTGCCGACTCGGCCCCGTTTCCTGCGGCGCCGTTGTGTTCGGAGTCGGTCGAAGGGTCTGTGGGGTCACTCATAGGTATCTGTGGTCGGTGTGCGGAGGGCCATGCATGAGGATCAGTACGACTGCGATGCGCAAAAGACTCGTGCTTTATCAACAACCAGTCGCGTTGGTCGACCTCAGACAACGCCGAGGACAACGGCCACCCAGCCCGCGGTCACCAGCAAACCCAGGCCGAACAGACCGCTGTTGGCCAGGCGATTGTTGGCCCGTGCCAGCGACACTGAGAACGTCCGGCGCGACAGCGGCCACAGGTAGTTTACGCCCGCCGGCGTCAGTGTGTCACCGATCAGATGGGCGATGACAGTCAGCGCACCGATCCCAAAGCCGACCGTCGACAGTGCAACCCCCGGGTCGACTTCGACGACGGTTTCGGCTCCCATGCCGATCGCCCAGCCGACGCCGCCGACGAGTGCCGCAAACGCGAGCGAGTGGGTCGGCCCCCGGTGTTCGATCAGCGGGAGGCGATGGTCGACGTCCGGGAGCATCGTGAACCAAACCATACAGAAGCCCGTGATCGCGGCGAGTTCGCCGTGGCCGAGCGAGGCGAGCGTGTAGCCGATCGGCGCGAACACGAGCAGTGAAACGCCGAGATGGCCTTTACGATACATAGCGACGGGTTTCACTGGGGTAGCAAAAGCCGTTCGACTCCGAGAGCAGTCGATCGAAGCGGCGTGTGTGTCGACCTCACGCATGAAATCAGATCACATGATGCTATCGTTTAACTGTTCGGGGCTCCAACTACAGCTGTGTCTGAAGAATCTGGGCGGAAGAACCTCCGCATGCCGAACGACAACGAAATGTTTGCAGTCGTCACCGACATGCTCGGCGCGGGCCGAGTCAGGCTTCGGTGTAACGACGGAAAAGAGCGTATGGGCCGCATTCCCGGTCGAATGCGGTTCCGAACGTGGATCAACGAGGACGACATCGTCCTCATCGAGCCGTGGGACTGGCAGGACGACAAAGCAGATGTCGAGTGGCGCTACTCCGGACAGGACGCCGCACAGCTCCGCCAAGAAGGCCACATCGACTGAACACCGATTTCTTCGAGCCCTCGTGTACGCCAGAGAGCCGCAGGACTCGACGACTAGTCTTCCGAGCGCGTCGTCGTCCGGATCGGCTCACCGAGTTCCGAATCGACACCGTCTGAGAACTGGCTGCCAGTTCGACTGCGAGCCGACGCTTCGACGGGATCGACCGTCGAGGCCTGGTCATCGGCTGCAGTTCCATCGGTATCATCGCGTGGTAACGAGAGCGTGACGACCGCTCCACGAGGGTTTTTGTTCTCGATCGAGAGCTCTCCGTCCATCCCTTCGACGATCCACTTGACGAGCCAGAGGCCGAGTCCGCTGATGTGTTTGAGAGGTGTTTCGATGCCAGCTGTGATCACGCGGCGTTCGGCCTCGGGGATCCCCGGACCGTTGTCGCTGACTTCGAGTTCGATCCAGTCGGTCTCGGTCGACTCCGAGACAACGACATCGATCTCGGGTTCGTCCTGATCGTTGTGTTCGATTGCGTTTTCGATGAGGTTCTGAACGGCAGTCCGAACGAGGCTATCGCCCCAGATCGCGGCCTCGTTGATTCGGGTCCGAATCGAGGCGTTCGTGTACGACGCATGGATTGCAGTGACCTCCTCTTCGACGATTCGTGCGAGATCGATGCGCTGGAACTCCCGATCCTGCCCGTGGAGTCGTTGGTCGATCTTCCGAACTTTCTCGCCCAACCGAACTAGATTCGACGCCTTCTGTTGGATCGTCTCGGCATGACCGACGCGTTCGGAGTCGAGTGCTTCGGTCAGGATCTCTGCATGACCCACGACGACGTTCATATCGTTACGGAGGTCATGTCGAAGCACCCTGTTCATGACCTGTCGGCGTTGTTGGTGCTGGTAGCGTTCGGTGATATCACGGATGGTGACAACGACGTCATCGGCGACGAGCGATGAGTGGCCACCTCGAACGGTCGTTTCGACCATCCGCCAGTTTCGGTCGCCGGTTTCGATCCGATACTGCGAGTGTATCGTCTGGTCAGTCTCAACGACCGCCTGTATTTCTCCTTTGATCGCTTCCGTATCGTCTGGGTGAAACAGCTCGCCTACCTCTCGACCGACGAGTTCGATCTGTGTGTACGCCAACTCGGATTCGACTGACGGACTCACGTACGAGATCGTCCCGGAGGCGTCGACGATCGAGACGATATCGGTTGTGTGTTCGACAACCGCATCGAACTGCCGTTCTTGATCGCTCTGGGAAGTCAGATCCCGAAACACCAACAACCGACCATCGACAGCTGTCTCAACAGGAACCGGTTCGGTCGTGACGATGAAATGGGCCTCCGTTTTTGGGCCGGTCAAACGCAGTTCGACGCCCGCAGGATGGGGCCTGAGACGAACACTCCCACCATCGGTCCGTGAAACAGGGTTCGAATCCGACACCGAATCCAACCGTGAACTGAGATCGCGATCCGAACCGCCCGTGACGCCGAACAGTGCAGCTTGAACGTCGGATTCGTCCGTCTCGTTGCAGTACTGGAGCAGTTGCTCACCACCGGGCAGCACGCTTGCAGCATCACGACCGATAACCGAGGTTGGCAACGAAAGCTGTCGACGTGCCGCCGTGTTTGCCAGGCGAATCCGAGCCTCGTTGTCGACCAACACCACACCATCTTCCATTGTCGACAGCACGCGGCGTCGGGGAATTGGTAGCAGATCCAACAGATGGAAGCCGAAGATCCCAACCAACAGCAGCCCGGCCGTCGCACCCAGCCAAATCGGTGTGAGGTGGATCGCCGCTGTCGAGGGAGTGACGATCTGCTCGATCGGCCCGACCAGGGGCACTGTGCCAACCACAAGAAGGAGTACCACCTGCGGATGATACGCTCGATCAGTATCGCCGAGCGTGCGGACGAGATACAACAGCGCGAGGTTCCCCAACACGAACACGTAGGCTAAATGGAGCGCGTACAGCGGCTCTAAGGCCGGAAGCAGGACTGACTGGCCGCCAACCGACCCACTCGTCGATCCGCTAACAAATAGATCGTGGGCGGACGTCGTGAGCGCCGCACCCAGCATTCCCACCGGCTCGATTGCCAACAGTCCGAGCGTGGGTCGCGAGATGAGCCTGTCGGTGCCAGTGTAGCTGACAACAAATACGAACCAACACGTACTGTACGGAATCGCTCCGAGCCACAGCCAGCCCAACGCGGCGTAGCTGTCGGCGGGCTCGACCAGCAGATAGCCCACATACCCAAACGCCCACAGTGCTCCTGAAACCGAGAGACCAATGAACGAATAGCGGAGCAACCGAGACGCCGTCTGCGTTGTTCTGAACGCAACTGCGGCGACGATCATCAAAAGAAGCCCAGAAAAAGACACCAGTTCGAAAACCGGAAGGAACGTAAACATATGTTCTCTCAGTGTCCGATCTAATCTATCCTGTATTAACATGCTCGTCTTAAGTATCGATTTTGAGAACCATGGATCGAAGCGGTGAGAGACGGGCCTCAGTCGTGAGATACCAACCGTTGTTGAGGGTGCTGAACAAGCGTCGGGAGTGTGGAGCGATGGCCGACTGTCAGTGATCGAGCGCGTAAATTCCATGCATCCGTCACGTTGTTTATATACTATCCGGTCGTTCGTACGGCTGAATGGATGTGCGCCGCTTGGTCCGCGGCCGGATCGACTGGCCCGATCTCGAGACTGTCGCTCGATCGATCGCAGAGCGGTACGACCGCCAGGACGTCCGCGTCCGGTTTCTGGACGCTGATAACTGGCTGTCGACGCCGATGGTCGTCGACGAGAACCTGTTTGTCAAAGTCATTAGCACGCAGAACACACGGGTGCAAGCGCTGTTTACCACCGGACGGAACCTCGGGGCGTTGTCGAGTGGTACGGAGGGTTTTTTCGAGTCGTTTCAGACACCGTACGAGATGGCACGCCACGAACTGGAGGCGACCGACCGAATGCGATCGCTCGGCGTCAACGCGCCCGAGCCGATCGAGGCCTTCGAGGTCGACGGCTTTGGCGTGTTGGTGTTCGAATACCTCCCGGCGTTTCGGTCGCTGGACGAACTCGACCCGGAGACCGAAACGCATCTGACTATCGAGCTGTTCGATGCACTGTCGACGCTGCACGACGCCGGGATGGCCCACGGCGATCTGCGGGCCGAAAACGTGCTTATTCTCAACGAAGAGTTGTTTTTCATCGACGCAACCAGCGTCAAAACCGAAGCCCGAGACTCGATTCGCTCCTACGATCTGGCCTGTGGGCTGGCCGCGCTCGAACCACTCATCGGTGCGCGAAACGCGGTTGACGCGGCGCTCGAACGCTACTCGGTCGACGCGTTGCTGGAGGCACTGAACTTCCTGAGCTTCGTCAAAATCCGACCGGACCACGATTTCGAGTCGGCCGCGCTCAGAAGCGAAATCGAAAAACGGGCGACCGATGCGCGGAACATCGAAGGCTGAATCCTGTGTGGATGGTTCGATCTATTCGGCTCTGGTGAAACCCTCTGTAGAATATAGCTGTGAACCGCTATGCAGAAGAATCAGAATATAAATGAAAGGATTGCGAGCACGACGAAGAGGATCACGAGCCACTTGGCAATATTCATGCTCAATCCGGCAACCCCGCTGGCCCCGGCAATCCCTGCAATAACCGCCAGCACCAGAAAGACAATCGCAAGGCCGAGAAGATCTCCGCCGAACTGGAGAGGAACGAACGCGGCTCCGTCGACTACGGTCTGAGTAAGTTCCATACCATTCGCTCGATCTCCACGCATATAGTTAATACACGGATATAAGATAACTAAAAAGAAGTATCTCCGTATAAGATAGCATTACTGCGCTGCAGAGTTCACCAAGATCGACTACTCAGCTGACGATATCTCGACGCTCGACTGCTCGTCAACATAGAACTCCCAGATGTAGAGCGTCGCAAGCGATCGATACGGGGCCCACGTTTCGGCACGCACTCGCATTTCAGCGCGCGTCTCGTCGCCGAACAGGGCGGTCATTCCACGGCGAACCGCGAGATCCTCGACCGGAAAGACGTCCGGTCGCCCGAGTCCGAACATGAGCGTCATTTTCGCGGTCCAGTCGCCGATACCTTTGATCTCGGTGAGTTCGTCGACCACCGCAGCATCGGATTGGCCGGCAAATCGGTCGGCGGTGACCTGTTCGTCGACGAACCAAGCGGCAACCGCCCGGACGTATTCGATTTTCTGTGGTGAGAGCCCGGCCTCGCGGAGCGTCGACGCTTCGGCAGCCACGAGAGCCTCGGGAGTGATCTCGACGGCAGCAAAAAGGCGTTGGCGGATCGTTCGGGCAGCTTGGGTCGAGATGAGTTGGTTGACGATCGAGGTGACCAGTCGCTCGAAGAGGTCGTCTGCCGGCTCGACTGACAGTTCGCCGTAGGCGTCGACGAGGGGTTCGAGATCCGTCTGGCGTAATCGGTCGTGTGCGTCAGCCACAGGGGGAGTCGACGGCGAGAAGCCAAAGCGATTGTGCCACGGACAACCTGAAACAGCAGGTGATGAGTGATCTACCAGCGGAGTGTGTATTAGAACAAGAAGATTATACACCCTGACATCATATACCGCACTGATGAGTGAGACAGACATCAGGGCAGGAACACGACTCACGCTCGATCTGTGGCACCCGAACTGCTGGGCAATCGATGCAACACGTGAGGTTCCGGGCGGCGTGTTGGCACACGCGATTTATACTAGCCCGACGACGGAGCTGAGTTCGGCGTCGGTCAACGGGTTGTTCACGGCGTTTGGTGATACCATCGAGGAGGTCGAAACGTTGCTCGACCACATCGACGCCTCGCCGCACAGCGGCGAGCTACTGGAACTCCAAGAACGGTTTGGAGCGGGACACGCCGCACCGGGCAACGTCGTCCGTGAGTTCTTCCTCGAATACAAGCCCGGTGACATGATCTGTCCAGTGCTGCTGGAACACGGCTTCGTCCACAGTGCTCCCGTCCGTATCGAAGACGGCCGCGAAACCTGGGAAGTCTGTTTCGCTGGCGAGCGGAGCGATATCGAACCCTCGCTTGAGGCTGTCCGTGCGGATGCGGGTGCCGATATCGAAATCAAGCGGCTTACTGCCGCCGGAGACGTTCGACAGCCCGAACGACAGCGTCGACTCGACTCGCTGACGCCCACCCAGCGCGAGGTGTTCGACCTCGCACGCGATGAAGGGTATTACGAATGGCCCCGCGGCACGTCGACGCGCGAGCTTGCAGAGCTATCCGATGTCTCGAAAACTACACTACTGGAACATCTCCGTAAAGCCGAAGCAAAACTGCTCAATCCGCGAGATACGACCTGAGCACCGACGTTAGTTGCCGACGATCGCCCGCAACGCGAAAAGGGCGTTTTCCTTCCGTTCGCGGAGTCGACGGTAGAAGTACGAGAACCACTTGTCGCCGTAGGGTATGTACTGGTAGGTCCGCACGCCGTCGGCCGCAAGCTCGGAGCCCTGCTGCTCGGTGAATCTGTGGGTCCTGCATTCGTCGCCGGTGGCGTGATCCTGGCGGTGGGTATCTATCTCGTGAGTACGACGCACGCGGAATGATCAATCGGTGTTATTCCCGACGTGGACGAGGCCAGCGGGCTGCTCGACAACCGAGATCTCTCGAATCTCTATCTCGGCGGGTAGCTAATCGCGGGCGTTTGTTTCCGTGGCTCTTGGCTACTCCGGTGAAAACAGACAGTATGCAGACAGTACCACTGATTGTCGTGCAAGATATAGAGACTGTAGTCAGTACGCAGCCACCAATTACTGTGTTCGGCAAAAAACACAGATCTCCGAACCGTGCGACGAGGCGACGACCGCGCCGCCGGCTCAACCGGTCGTCTTCCGGCCGGTTATCTCGTAGGGGTCGAGTTTGTAGATCAACATCTCGACTTCGGGGACAGCCTCGTCAAAGAGGCGAAACGGCGGAAATTGCTCGTTTACTTCGGTGTCGGTGAACCGAGCCTGCTCCTCTGCGGAGAGGGGGCGTATCTCGCCGCGGATCATCACACTCCACGAGTTGCCCCCCTCGTCCATCTCGTAGATGATGAACGTAGCAGTCTCTGTCGACTCCGCGTACACTATTTTGGTGCTTTCGGGCTCGTCGCTCACCCGAACGAGTAGCCGGGTACCGTCATACAGGTAGTTCAGCGGCACCGCGTAGGCGTCGTCGTCTCGGGCCAATGCGAGGACACCGTGGCCACGCTCTGTGAGTAGCCGGCCGATCTCCTCCTCGTCGATCCCTTCGGTATAGACGTACTCGACATGGTCCATGGGCTATGGATGGGTCGGTCAGCTAAAGAGGCCTCGTCCGTCCGACTCAGAGAAGCCCTGGTGTAGTCGCGTGGTTACATAACACTGTTTTCAGATCCATAGCATCGTTTGTATTCACTACTCAACGTTGTGGCGCTTTTGAGACACATCATTTGATCAACAACAACATGCAGAGGTTATATCCAACAGTTGTGCGTGACTGAATACAATGCTACTTCCTAAGCTTCACAATTTATCCGAGCCAGACATGAATATGTCAGTATGTCCCCAGACGCAAAGGAAATAGCCTTTACCATTGGCGGGATAGCGGTTACGCTTCTTGTAGTTGTGACTGTGCTATCGGAAATAACCCCACTTCTCGGGGGGCCATTTAGCCCAGTGCTTGACGTGCTAACTCTGGTCTATGAACTCCTCCCGTACCTTTTCGGTGGAACATTTCTAGTGCTTGGATACCTACTTTATCACTTCAATCAAGGTGGATTTGGGAGATAATAACCGGAGCCATCGCTGCATATGCGCGGTCCATTTTGCACGACACATCCAGACAGAATCTATGAATGAATGGTTTCGCCAGGATCTATTTTGATGATTGAAAGGAGGATCCACACTGCGTTTCAATGGGTCGGCACACCCCGAGTGACCCGGTCTCGGGTTACTCCCCGCCGCCGGTGACCGTGACGGGACGGTCGGTGTTGAGCAGGACCTCCTGGGTGACCGAGCCGAACAGCACCTTGCCGGCGGGCGAGCGTTTGCGACCCCCGAGGACGATGAGGTCGACGTCAAGGTCCTCGGCGTCGGCGATGATGTCGTCGGCCACCTCGCCGCTGTCCTCCAAGAGCTGGTAGTCGACACCGGCGTCTTCGAGGCATTCCTCCGCCCGGCGGACCGACGCGACGCGCTCGGCGGAGTTGAATCGCCGCAACTCCGCGGGCAGCTCCTCCGAGCCGGTCCCGTCGGTAAAGACGAACAAGAGGTGTGCTTCGACCTCCTCGTGGGCGTTCGGAAGGCTGGCAACGAACGCCGCCTGTCTGCGAGCACGGTCTTCGTTGTCGTCGATCGGAACGAGTACACGGTACATATGTTGGTGTTTGTAATTCAAAAGAGATTGTCAGTCCGTCTCAGTCGTCCTCTACTTTCACGTCGGCCGACAGTCCCTGTGCGAGTTCAATCTCGGGGGCGTTGTTGAGCGTCCACGCCGTTCGCTCGGTGACGGCTTCGATTACCTCGCGGGCCGAGGAGTAGCCGTTGCCCGACTTTTTGACGCCGCCGAAGGGTAACTGGACCTCCGCGCCGATACATGGGAGGTTCCCGTAGGCCAGCCCGAGGTCGGCGTGGTCGCGGTAGTAGTTGATCTGCCGGTAGTCCTCCGAAATGATCGAGCCCGCGAGCCCGTAGGGCGTCGCGTTCTGGAGTTCGACCGCGCGTTCGATGTCGCCGTCGTACTCGATGAGCGCGACGTGAGGGCCGAAGACCTCCTCGCGGATGCATTCGAGCGACTCGTCGTACTCGATCTCGTAGACGAACGGCCCGGTCCAGTGGCCATCCTCGTGACCCTCCGGAATTTCTTCCTCACTGAGTTCGCCTCGGTCGACCAGCACGTTCGCGCCCTCCTCGCGGGCTCGCTCGTTGCCAGCCAGCACCTTCTCCTTGTGTTCGGCCTCGATCAGTGGTCCCATGAACGTCGACTCGTCGAGTGGGTCGCCGACCGCAACCCGTTCGGCCGCCTCAACGTACCGCTGCTTGAACTCCTCGTAGACATCGGTGTGGACGATCAGCCGCTCGGCCGACACACACCGCTGGCCCGTCGTCTTGAACCCCGAGAGTACAGCCGCCGGGACGGCGAGATCGAGATCCGCTTGGTCAGTAATGACGACCGCGTTTTTACCGCCCATCTCGCAGGCCGCGAGTTTGCCGGGCGTGCCCCCGACCTGATTGGCGATATGGTGGCCGACCTCCGCCGAGCCCGTAAACAGCACCGTCGCGACGTCATCGTGGTCGACGATTGCAGCCCCCGCATCGCCGTACCCCTGAACCATGTTGAACACGCCATCCGGAATTCCGGCGTCGATCATGAGTTCAGCGATCGCCTGGGCACAGCGGGGCGTCTGTTCGGCGGGTTTCCAGACAACCGTATTCCCCTCGACGAGCGCGACCGCCATGTGCCAAAACGGAATGGCGATGGGGAAGTTCCACGGCGTGATACAGCCGACGACGCCGCGGGGCTTGCGGCGCATGTAGGCGTCTTTGGAGCCGATTTCAGAGGGAACAACATCGCCATGAGGATGTCGACCGTTACCTGCAGCCCACTCGACCATGTGGGCTGCCTCGACGATGTCGGCTGTGCCCTCGTTGATTTCCTTGCCACACTCGCGAGTGACGAGTTCGCCGAGTTCGTCGGTGCGAGCCTTCAGTTCCTCATAGACGTCCCAGAGGTACTCCGCGCGGTTCGGATACGAGAGCTCGCGCCACTCCTCGAAGGCCTCGTCGGCCGCCGCGATCGCGCGGTCGACGTCCTCGTCTGTGCCCCGTGGGAACTCGCCCAACTGCTCGCCCGTTGCTGGATTTTCACTGATGAATGTCTCGTCGGCATCGACCCATTCGCCGTCGATATAGTGTGCAAACGTCTCCATACATCATCTAGATTTTGTATGCCCGAATAGGTCACACCGACCATGGAAGGGCCCTTGTGCTCGCTGGCGTCCTGTCCCGACGACAGAAAAATGTAAACGATTCAGTCGACCCTGGCTTCAGCAACCCCCAGTTCGTCGAGGGCGACCTCGATGATCCGCGCCTCGACGAGCGCGCGCTGTTCTGTCAGGGGATCGTCGACCGAATCGAGAACCTCACGGCTTCGGTCGAGGAGTCGACGTTCGAGTTTGGTCTGGTCAGGGGCATCTTTTACACTATTTAATAAGGCCTCGAAATCCTCTCTGAGGTCGAACGAGGCGTAGGCGACGTTACACCGAGAAAGTGGGTGGTGTCCCAGGTCGAGCGCAAGGTCCGCAACGAGTTCCCAGTCGTCGGCACAGAACTGGAGGGTCACTGGACTGACGATGTCCTGCCAGGCGATCGGCCCGCTGTTTTCCATCAGCGTCACCGCCCGCGGCGGCACCTCGATCCGACTGGTGGTTTTGGGACCACCACAGAGACAACAGGGAGTGTCGGTTCGCCCAGTGTACATACGCGTTGTAGGGCGTCGACCGGTATGGTCCTTTGTGTCGAGTCGACTACTTGCGGGCGTAGGCTTTCTCGAAGCGGTCCGGCGGCAGCCGAAGGTCGTCGAGATCCTGTCGGTGTTTGACATTATACACTACCTGCATCTCGTCAGTTGTCGGCCGGCCGTTACACGAGAGGCGAATCCCCTGGTCGAGCAGCTCCTCAGAGAGGATGTGGTCGACTAACTGCGAGAGCTCGCCATCGAGCAGTGACACTGCACAGTTCGCACAGGCCCCGCCGCGACAGGCGTACGGCCAGGCAAAGCCGTTGCGTTCGGCCGCCTCCAGCAGGGTTTCGTTGTCTTCGACCTCGAAGTGGCCGAAGTCGACCGAGTCGAGATTCGCGGCGGCGGCCTTCTCGAAGAGGTCGTCGTCGTCGAGCTCCCAGCCGTAGTCGTCGAGCACCTCGTAGTTGAGAAAGTCGACCTGTGCCGGCTCGTCTTCCGGTTCAGTCGAGCCCTCCTGGTCGGAGACGAACTGCTCGTGATCCAGCTGGTCTTCGGGCGTTTCGGTCGACAGTTGCTCGTAGGCCGCTTTGACACGCTTGAACTCGGCCTCGGAGCCGCCGAGATCGGGATGCGTCTCTTTGACCCGCTGGCGGTAGGCCTGTTTGAGCCCGTCATCGTCTACGTCGGTGTCAACCCGGAGAATATCATACGGAGACGCCATGGAAAGAGTGGGATCTATCGATTGAAGGGCCTCGGCGAACCTTAAGCCGTCGACTTCGGCCATATTCGGTCGGGAGAATCGATCGTAGTTGGTTGGCACACTCGGCGGTCTATGGTCGTACACCGCGCACCGTTATGACCGCATACAGGGCACTTTTTGCCGCCTGCACGGAGAGGTTGCAGTATGGCGTACACCACTGTCGACGGCTGTTCGATCTACTACGAGACCACGGCCGCCGACCCCGAGGCCGCTACGGTCTTGTTGATCGGCGAACTCGGCTTTGGACCGTGGCAGTGGGGCTGGCAGTATCGTGCGCTTGCTGGCCTGTTCGAGACCATCGTTTACGACCCCCGCGGCTGTGGTCGGTCCGACGCACCACCGGGTCCCTACACGATGCGAACGCTCGTCGACGATCTGGTGGCCGTCCTCCGCGAGACGAACACCCGCCGCGCGCACCTCGTCGGCTGTGGGCTCGGCGGCTGTGTGGCCCTCGCGGCGGCCCGTCACACGACCCGCGCCGAGAGCCTGACGCTGATCGGCACCCCCGTCTCGGCCGAGGCGTTTGATTACGCTGACCTCCGCACGGATCCTGCCGATACCGTCGACCTCCGCGCGTCGACGACCGCGCTGCTTTCGGGCGACTTTTGCGACACACATCCCGAGGCAGTCGACCAAATCGTCGACTGGCGCGCCGACGAAGACGCCTCGCCTGACGCACAGCAGGCCCAACTGGCCGCCTTGGATGGTTTTGATGCCGAGCCACTCTACGAACTGACACGGCCGGCGCTCGTCGTCGCCGGTGGAGACGATTCGGTCGTCGACAGCGACGAGAGCCGTCGACTGGCCGACGATCTTCCACGAGGGGAATTTCACGAGTTCCCCGAAGCCGGACACCTGCTGACCGTCGAGCGGTCGGCCGCGCTAAACGACGAACTGGTCGGGTTTCTGGAGTCGACCGACGAATAATGAGTCCGTGAGACCGGCAGCAACCGCGTGCGACGCAAGGCACTTACTTGCGGCTCACCTGACAACAGATAATGGAACGGCTACGGTTTGGGCTTCTGCAGGCGGCTCACGACGACGAGAACACGACGCGGAACTTCAGACGCGAACTCGATGCCGACCTCGTCGAGTTCGACGTCAACAACGGCAATCTCCCGCCGACCACCGATTTCGACGCCCTGGTCGTCACCGGCTCGCGGGCGTCGGTCTACTGGGACGAGGAGTGGATCGACCCGCTCGTCGAGTACGTCGCCCAGGCGGCGGCCGAGGGTGTACCAATCCTCGGCGTCTGTTACGGCCACCAGGTACTGGCCGAAGCGCTTGGGGGTCGCGTCTCGGGGATGGACGCGTTCGAACTCGGCTACAACGAGGTCGAACAGGTCGACGACGACCCCCTCTTTGCGGGCATCAACGACCGTTTTACGGTCTTTACGAGCCACGGCGATTCGGTCATCGACCTCCCGCCGGGGGCGAAACTCATCGCGCGCAATGAATACGGCGTTCACGGCTTCCGCCGCGAGCACTGCTGGGGCGTCCAGTTCCACCCCGAGTACGACATCGAGACCGCCCGCGACATCGCCGAAAGCAAGCGCGAGCGACTCGGCGACGAGCAGGTCGACCGCGTGCTCGCCGAGATTTCGGCCGAGCAGTACAACGCCGCCTGTGAGGCCAAGCAGCTGTTCGAGAACTTTGCGGCGTACGCCCGCGAGCAAACCGCTGAGCGGGACGAGCTTGAAGCGACGGCCTAACGTTCGATCATTCTTTCTGTGGGCTCCGTCTTTCAACCTGAGTCGTAGAGAACGCCCTTAAGTAGCCGCCTCACGAGGATTCAGCAATGGCTATCGACCCAAATTTCGATGTAAATAGGGAGAAAGTCGGCGAAGAAAACGGGGTCGACGTCTGGGGCCCGGTCGATCCACCCGAGAAACTGGGCATCCACGGCACCCACGTCGCGGTCGACTACGACATCTGCGTGGCCGACGGAGCCTGTCTCGAAAACTGTCCCGTGGACGTCTTTACGTGGGTTGAGACCCCCGACCACCCCGCCAGCGAGCGGAAGGTCGAACCCACCCGCGAGGACCAGTGTATCGACTGCATGCTCTGTGTCGACATCTGTCCGGTCGACGCAATTGATGTCGACGGCAGTCGAAAATGACGGTCGTTCAACGACGGTGTTTATAAATACCCGACGAGACGGCGGTTTCTGTCATGAATCCCAGCGTAACAAGAACAAAGGGCCGAGAGGACCAAAACGGGGTCCCGTCGAGTCATCGATCCAGTTAGAAAAAGAGGATGCCGATGACGATCAACACGAGAATCACGAGCACAGCGAGGATGACGTTCGTATCGAGTCCTTGTGGGCTACTACTTCTGGTGTCAGTGCTTTCGGTACTCGGTGACTCCGAGGAGTCGGTCCCTCGGGCAGGGTTCGTCTCGTCGACGGGGGCGGACTCCTGGCTGACTGAGTCGTTGTCTGAAAGGTCGACGACGCCTTCATACTCGTCGCGAGTGTCTCTGACGAGCGTGAGCCGCGCGCCGGTTTCGGCGGCGATGTCGGCGTTCGAGAGTTCGTGGTCAGCCGCCGCCGTACGCAGGATCGAGCGCTGTTGGGCTGAAAGGTCGCTGGCGGCGACTGGGTCTGCTGTGTCGGTGTCTTCGGAGTCTTCAATTGCTTCATCAACGGGAGTTTCGACCGGCCGTTCGGCACCCTCGGCGAGTTCGACCTCGTCTTCGTACTCGTTGCGGGTATCTCTGACGAGCGTGATCCGCGCACCGGTTTCGGCGGCGATGTCGGCGTTCGACAGCGAGGGGTTCGACAGCGCGGTTTCCAGGATCGCTCGCTGTGTCTCGCTGAACGCCTCGTCGTCGGTCGTCTTCGTCATCGAGATGTCCCCCACACACTCGCCGTGCCGACCGAGTGTGATCGTCGACCACTGCTGTGATGCGCCACCGCACACTCATTGAACCCTGTTGGCATACACCTCTTTCACTCTAACCTACAGTAATCAATCTACCCCTGTCGACACCGTATCCTATCGACACCGTATTGCCTACAGAGTCGGCCCCGTTCTAACTGTCCAATCGACTGCGTTCAGCCGTTTTCGGGGTTGGAAAGCGGTACACCCTGGTTGAACTCCGAACTCGCTGAGACCGGGGTGAGTGATAACAAAGCCATCGATAGCCCGCACGACGTTATAGCGACTGGCTGTCGAGGCAGTGGTATGGCTGACGTACAGTCCGTAGACACCGAAGACGACTACATTGACGTCCGGTTCAACGATCCCGACCGCTACGAGACGATTCGGACGCCCGACTGGGCCGAAAACGCCGCCCAGTCTGTCTCGGAGAACGCGGAGGTCAGAACAGGCAAGCAGAAAGAGGGCGACGAGAGGGAGATCCAGAGCGTCCTTATACCAAAGACCGTCGACGCTCGCTATCGGACTCGTGCCGCTGTCGGTGCTCGCGTCGTTCTTTTGGCGAACCGCAACCGTCACCACGCTGACGGCCGCAACGCTACCGTTTACCACACCCGAACAGGAGCGCTGACCGAGTTATCCAACCGAAGTTTCGCTACCACAAGCAAAATTGTTTTATTGGCGGGGTCAGTCGACAGTGCCAATGCCAATTGCGCTGCCACACGACGCCAAGGCTGGACCGACCAAGTCTGAGGTTCGGTCGGTACTGCTGGGGAAACTCGATCTTAGCGACCGAGACCACTTCGCCGAGGTCGGCTCCTGTACCGGCGCGGTAACTATCGAGGCCGCTCGGCGCGCGGGTCGCGTGACCGCCCTCGAACGCAAAGCCGAGCGCCTGGAAGTCACGAAAAAGAACCTCGCGGCCAACGAGGACCTGATCAATGCAGAAGTCGACCTCAGAAACGCCGAGGCTCCCGAGGGACTTCCCGCCGAGGCCGACGCCCTCTTTTTGGGCGGGAGCCGGAACTTCGAGGCGGTGCTCGACCACGCCGTCGACACGGGTGTCGACCGGATCGTGATGAACGTCTCGCGGCTGGAAGTGGCTGGCCGCGCCACCCAGGCGTTCCGCGACCGGGGGATTCTCGAAGAGGTCGTCCAGTTTCAGGTGAGTCACGGCTACGAACTCGCCGGGGCGACGAGCTTCAACTCCGACAACCCCGTTTATATGCTCGTCGGGAGTGCCAGCGAGGACGGCGATGGCGGCACCGACGGCGAGCCGGTGGAGGCCACACAGTGACGCTGTACGGTATCGGGCTCGGTCCCGGACAAGCCGATCTGGTCACGGTTCGCGGGAAAGAAGTCCTCGAATCGGTCGACGTCGTCTACTCGCCCGGTCGACTCTCGCGGACGGTCGCGCTGAACCACGTCCCGGAATCAAAGATCGGGGACCTCGATTTCCCGATGACTCGCGACGAGGACAAACTTCGGGAGGCGTGGAAAGCCGCCGCCGCCGAAATCGCCCCGCGAGCCTGCGAGGGTGACGTGGCCTTCGTCACGCTTGGCGATCCGAACGTCTACTCGACGTTCGGGCATCTGCGCCGAACCCTCGATGCGTTTCATCCCGACGTAGCGGTCGAAATCGTCCCCGGCGTCAGCGCGATGACCGCCTTTGCCACCGCGTTGGATGTCGAAATCGAGGCCGGGGCGGGCCTCTCGCTACGGGAAGCCGCCAACGGCCACGCGCCGACCGGCCCGGATCGGATGATCCTCTTCAAAGTGACCGACGCGCCCGCGACTCACGAGAAACTGGTTGAGGCGGGCTACGACGTGACCTACGGTCGACGGCTCTACATGGAGCAAGGCGAGACGACCGTTACCAACGATCCCAGCGAGATCGACGATCGGGACTACTACACGCTGGCCTACGCAGTGAAACGGGATTTGAATATCGAGTCAGCGACCGCGACGTTCGCCGCTAGCGAGGCCGACGAACGCGACAGCGAGGAGGGCGAGGCATGAGCGACGAGTCAGGCGAAACGGACCCACAGTCCGCCATCGATGCACAAGGCGAGCGTCGACGCGCCGAACTCGACGACCGGATCTTCGATCACAGTGCAGGCGACGAGCAAACAGGAATTCCGTTCGTGGGAGCCGGTCCAGGAGACCCTCGCCTCCTCACAGTCGCAGGCAAGGAACTCCTCGAAGACGCCGACCTCGTCGTCCACGCGGGCTCGCTGGTCAACAGCGAAGTGCTCGACGAGTACTGTTCGCACGCCGAGACGGTCACCTCGATCGGGAAGGATCTCGAAGAGCTGATTCCGCTGATGCGGGATGCTTATAAAGAAGGCAGAAACGTCGTCCGGCTCCACAGTGGCGATCCGGCGATCTACGGGGCGGCACTCGAACAGATGGATGCGCTCGAACACGAGGGCATCCCCACGCATCTCGTCCCGGGCGTCACCTCTGCCTTTGCGGCGAGTGCGACCCTCAGAACCCAACTCACGCTCAATGAGGTCTCGAACCACGTCGCGTTCACCCGGCCGCAGGGCAAGACGCTGACCGCCGAAGAGGACCACATCAGCGACTTTGTCGGGATGGGCGACGTGACGACCTGCATCTATCTCGGTACCCACGCGGTCGCCGACACGATGGATCGACTCATCGAAGACGGCCACGACGAGGACATTCCGGTTGCGGTGGTCTACCACGCCTCGTGGCCCGACGAGGACGTGATGGTCGGAACTATCGGCACGATAGGTGACATTCTCGAAGATGCGGGCCACCGCGCCTCGGCGATGGTCATCATCGGCGAGGCAGTCACGGGCGCGGGCTACGAGCGGTCGTTCCTCTACGATGGCTGGGCGAACCGCGGTTCGAACAGCGATACCGATGCAAAAACAGCCGACCAGGAGACAACACAATGAGCACTGACAAAGACAGTTCAGAGAGCACAGACGGTTCCGGCGGCCACTGTAGTGTCGCCGACAGCGACGGCGAGGTCGCCGAGGAGATCGCGATCATCTCCTTTGGCCGAAAGATGGAGACCGCCGAAGAGATCAAGACGGGACTCGCCGACCGCTACGAGAAAATCGACATCATCGAGTACCACGGCACAGTCTTCGATGAGCACTGGGGCGAGTACGACTGTTTTATTGGCCTGATGGCCAGCGGGATCGCCATGCGCAAAACCGCCCACCTGCTCGACGACAAGTGGGACGACCCCGCGATCTGTGTCGTCGACGAAGAGCTCACCTGGGCCATTCCGATCACCGGCGGCCACCACGGCGCGAACCAAGTGGCACAAGACCTCGCCACGATGGGCGCGATTCCGGCGATGACGACGGCCTCTGAGGCCGCAGGCAAGCAGGGTGTCGAAGCCCGCGCGAAGGCGATGGATTCGCACGTGGTGAATGGTCGGTCGACGATCAAAACCAATCTCGCAGTCCTCGACGACAATCTCGGTCCAGTCGCCAGACTCGACGGCCCGAAAGCAGTCCTCGTCGGCGATGATGTAACGGTTCTCAAACGGAACAAAGACGAGGGAATCGTCATTGGGACCGGTAGCGTCTCGGGTGCGTCGGCCGAGTCGTTCATCGCGGCGTGGGAGACCGCCCTCAATGAGACCGACTACGGGTTCGAGGATGTCGACTTCGTCGCCACCGCGACCCGAAAGGAAGACGAGGAGGGACTTTTAAAAGCGGCCGAACAAGTCGGTCTCGGTGTCGTCGCCTTTGATAAGGAGACGCTGCTCGACCACGAGGGACCGACGCCCTCGCGGTCGAAGGAGTTGATCGGCTGGCCGGGCGTCTCGGAGGCCTCGGCGATCGCCGGTGGTCGTGAGCAGGAACTCCTGCTCGAAAAGATCGGCTACGAGAACGAAGTCACGGTGGCGATCGGCCGATGAGTAGCGAACTGGCCGACGCAGAGACGGCCGTCGACAGACCCGACGACTTCGGTACACTCTCGGTCGTGGGTATCGGGCCGGGACTTCCCGACGACATGACCCAGCGCGCCAAGGAGGTCATCGAGACCGCCGACTGCGTGATCGTCTCGGATCTCTATCAGGCATTCCTGCGCGAGGACGGAACGTTGCCCCCGAAGGATCAGGTCGACGACGATGGGTTTGTCACCCGCGAGAACGGTCACGAACAGGAGATCATCCGGTCGACGATGGGCCGACAAATAGAGCTTGCAAAGCTCGCCTTCGAGCGCGTCCGCGCGGGCGAGGACGTGGCCCACGTCTCGGGTGGCGATCCCTCGGTCTACGGCAAATCCGACCTGATCTTCAAGATGGCTGACGAAGAAGAGGCGACGGACATCCCCATCGAGATCGTCCCCGGTGTGACCGCTGCGCTGGGCGGTGGGGCGATGGTCGGCGCGCCGCTGTGTAACGATTTCTGCACCATCTCCTTGTCGGACAAGTGGCGTGGGTGGGACGAGATCGAACAGAAGCTGCGGGCCGCCGCCATCAGCGACTTCGTGATCGTTCTGTACAACTGCTGGCGCAACTACGAACGCGCGGTCGACATCGTCCGCGAGGAGCGCGTCGACGATGCGCTCGTCGCCATCGTCAACGACGCTGGCCGGAAGGACGCTGGCCGCAACGGCGAGGGCCACTTCATCACGACGCTCGGCGAGGCGACCAATCACGACGACAAAGTGTCGGGGATGGGCACCTCGCTGATCATCGGGAATCACGAGACCGAAACGTGGGAAAACGACTATCGGACGTTCCTCGTCACCCCGCGCGGCGGGCGTGACGTGGAGGATTTCTAATCATGAGCACGGACACAAACACGGACACGAGCACAGAGCAGAGAGGCGAATCGGCGAGCAACGAATCCGGCGGCTGTACGGCCAAGTCGGGGTCGACCAAACAACAGTCAGTCGACGAGAAAATCGGCTCGACGGTCGACGACTTCGACGCCGACCCCGGAAAACTCACGGCCGTGGGCCTCGGTCCCGGCCACCCGGAGGGGATGACACAGCGCGCACGCGCTGCGCTCCTCGAAGCAGAACACATCGTCGGCTACACCACCTACATCGAACTGTTGCCCGAGGAGATCACAGCGGAAGCAGACGAACTGTACGACACGCCGATGTGCGGGGAGGTCTCCCGAACGGAGGAGGCGATCGACCGCACGCTGGCGGGCAACGACGTGGCGATTATCGGCAGCGGCGACCCCAACGTGTATGCGCTGTCGGGGCTAGCCCTCGAAATTCTGGAATCGAAAGGTGCGACCGCTTCGATGGTCGCCTTCGAGGTCGTCCCCGGCGTCCCGGCCGCCCAGTCCTGTGGGGCCTTGCTTGGTGCACCGTTGGTCAACGACACCGTCTCGATTTCCTTATCGGATCACCTCGTCCCGATGCCGGAGATCGAATCCCGACTCCACGCGACCGCAGGCGAGAGTTTTACCATCGTGATCTACAACCCCTGGAGCCGCAAGCGACGCGACAACTTCGAGAAATGTTGTGAGATCCTGCTGGCTCACCGT
The DNA here is from genome assembly GCF_056175805.1 of Halohasta sp. A2. Classification (NCBI taxonomy): domain Archaea; kingdom Methanobacteriati; phylum Methanobacteriota; class Halobacteria; order Halobacteriales; family Haloferacaceae; genus Halohasta; species Halohasta sp. A2. The sequence goes on from NZ_JAQFWV010000004.1 coordinate 42,137, forward strand.
GGCCCTGACACACCGGTCGGTATCGTTCACGGCGCAGGCCGAGACGACGAGGAGGTCATGATCACGACGCTTGACCAACTAGAGGAACTGGGCGAGACGGATATCATCGACATGACGACCACGATTCTCGTCGGCAACGAAGAGACCTACGTCTGGGACGACCGGATGGTCACCCCGCGCGGCTACGAGACCAAATACGACTACTGACCATGCGCTACGAAGTTACCCTCAAAAAAGACCCCTGCGACGGCATCTTTGCCTGTCTGACCCGCGACCCGCGGTTCGTCGAAGACGACGACGGACTGGCAACCATCGACCCCGACGGCGATCCGATCTACGACGGCGACGGCGAGGTTCGGGAGGTCGACGGCGACATCATCGCCAGCTTCGACGACGACCGAATTGATGAGGCCCGCCAAGCGGCCGCGGCGTGTCCGACGAACGCCATCGTCGTCGAGGAGGTAGAGCGATGAGCCTTGCCGCGCCCGAGGACCTGCTGGCGGGCCATCCGTCGACCGCGTATTTTTGGGGTCGCGTGGCCGGTGACGGCGAGGTCCACCGCGACCACCTCACGGTGTCGACCAACGACGAGCAAGCGGCCGAAACGATCAGCCGGATCGTCGACGGCAACGTCGACCACGAGACCACCAGCCGCGAGTACGCCCACAACACCGACCTCACGAAGACCGAAGACGAGTACACCGTCGAGGTGACGAGCGACGATCTGTTCGGGATGAGTGGCTCGCTCGGCCTCCCGGTCGACGGCCGCGGGAACTACCGATTTAGTGCCTTTGGGGACTACCGACGTGACCTGCTTCGCGGAATTCTGGAGGGCTGTGGGACGATCTGTTTCAAATCCTCAAGCGGCACTGTGGGTGTCTCGTTCGTCCATGACGACGCCGACCTGCTCGAACTCGTCCAACAACTCATCGACGATTGTCCGGTCGACGCGCCGTACGGCGACCTCTCGGCAACTTCGTCGGGTGGCTACTGGTTCGGTGTCGACGACGATGTCGCGGCCGAGTTCGGGATGTGGCTCTACGAAGGCACCGCCGAGACCGGTCTGTTTGCGCCGAGCCGACGCCGCAAACTGGTCCAGAGCCTCGATCAAGCGACCGACGTCGACTTCGATCGTTCACAGTTCGAATCAGATTCATGAGCCAGCTTCGGAACAGCATCTCGGCGGTCGACAACGAGGCCGTCCTGCTCGTGGGACACGGCTCCCGGCGCGAGAAGTCCAACGAGCAGGTCCGTGAGCTGGCGGCGATGCTCGAAGACCGGCTGGAGATCCCCGTGGATGCGGCCTTCCTCGAACTCGCCGAGCCCGCGATCCCGGACGCCATCGAAGGGTTGGCCTCGACTGCCGACTCGATAACCGTGGTCCAACTCTCGTTGTTCGCGGCAAGTCACGTCAAAAACGACGTTCCCCTCGCGGTCCAGCGCGCACGGTCGACCCACGAAGCCGAGATCAAAAACGGGGCCCACCTCGGCATTCACCCCGCGATTGTCGACCTCCTTGATGACCGAGCAGCGACGGTCGAAAAGGAGTTGGGCGTCGACCGCACGGTCGACGACGTTGCGGTGGTCGTCTGCGGTCGCGGATCGAGCGACCCCGACGCCAACGCCGACCTTCACAAGCTCTCGCGGCTGCTATATGAGGGCCGTGAGTTCTCGCACGTCGAGGCCTCGTTTATTGGAATTACTGAGCCAGTCCTGGACGACTCGCTGTCGACCATCGCCAAACAGCGCCCCGACGCGATCGTCGTTGTTCCGTATATGCTCGGTGACGGCGTGCTCACGGGTCGGATTCGGGAGTGGACCGACGACTTCGATTCGGAGTACCCCTACGTCGACGCCAAGGCTGGCGATCCGCTGGGGACTGACACGCGGCTCTTGGACGTGCTGGGCGACCGCTGGCAGGAGGCTCGGACCGACAGCGTCGAGATGTCGTGTGACACCTGCAAGTATAAGGTCGACCTCACGGGCTACGAGGAAGATACTGGTGGGGCGCGGGCGATGCTCCGAGCCTTGACGCATCAGGAAACGCATGCGGATCGAAGCGATGTCGACGACGATCCCCACACCCATGACGCCCCCGAAAAACACGTCGCGGTCTGTACGAACCAGACCTGTGCAGCGGATGGTGCGCCCGCCGTCCTGGAGCGGCTTCGCCAGGAGGCCCGTGACTCGGATCAGTGCGATGTGCGAATCACACGGTCGTCCTGCTTGGGGCGGTGTGGTGAGGGGCCGATGGTCGCCGTCTACCCCGAGAACGTCTGGTATGGGGGTGTCGACGGGAGCGATGCCGAACGGATCGTTTCGTCACACCTCGACCGCGACCGGATCGTGAGCGATCTGGTCGACCAAACGCTTTAATTATATTTAATTAGTTTTTGCGTGTTGATGGCCATTCGAATGTGAACAACCAGAAAACCCCCGAGCTATCGGCTCCCGCGGCTCGTTGCGTGCTTCGGCCGCGTAGCGGCCTGCAGTGCTTACTTCGCCGGGGTTCGCCGATAGCTCGGCCCCTTTCAATCCCACCCACAGCCCGTGGACCAGCCGCTCTCGGGCAGGACTGAAAGGGGCGACTTGCTCCAGGAAGACGGCCGACGCAAGCACCGGAGGCCGTAGGCCGAGGAGCACAGCGAGGCCCTCGACCGGAGCCAGTCGGGGCTTTCTGATTATTCGAAGCACTATCTGTAAAGTAAATCCAAGGCTATTATCGAACTCAGAGAAACAATCGAATTAGTGATATTGTCACTGGCTGACGTGCAAGATAGACTGCGCGTATCTTGCAGAGAATGTCATCGCGCCTGGAACGTGAATTCGATATTCTTGCGCAAACGCCTTGACTCGTGTCTACGCTCGTCTTTCGACCCCTATCACGAGTGTGACCAGCAGGTCGCATCGCCCCCAGCATCAGTCTCCAGCCGCCCGTTATCAGAAAAGACGACCCATTGGTATAAATATAATATTAAAAAATAGCTATTGGTATATATATGGTTTATAAGCGTTCAGATCATAAGTAATCTGATAACTATGCGAACCAGAGTACAGTTAGAACTGTCAGACCTTCGGGGGAAGTTGGCCAACATGAGTAGCTCGTTCGAATCGTGGCCACCTCACATCGTGTCTTCGGGACGTCTGTACACCACCATCTGGGCCTTATCGCTCGCCGTCGCGCTCTCGGGAATGATCGGTGTTGGGCTGGGCCCAAACACCCGGCCTGCGGGCTATGCGCTCCTTGCCATCGGCGGTACCGCCCTTGCGCTCTTCGCACTGTTGACAGAAATCAGGACGACGCCCAGAGGTGAGACGGGGGGAACACTTCACCCCGTTGTCGTCGCCACTGGGGGGGTGACGTTCGTTGTCGGTACCGCGTTCGCCGCCAACATCTTGTGGGCCACTCCAGCCCCGCTCGCGGTTCGGTTGGTAGTACTCGCCACCGCATTCCAGGCACTCCTGCTCACTGTCGACGTCCGCGCAGTCAGGCGCAGCGTCCGTGCTCGCGCCACGATGTTGGGCTTAAGCCATGGGTCGATATTCGCGGGGTCCCTGTTCACGCTTTCATGGGGGCCGACTGTACCGCGTGCGGGGCTGGTGCTGTACGCGAGTGGGTTCGCGTCGCTGCTGCTCAACGCGTTTTGGGCGCGGACGCTCATGTCGCAGACGATACCTCCCAAACCCGAGACGGATCGCCGGCGTTGGGAAGCCCTGCTGCTCGGTGCGGTCGTCGTCGGCATCCTCGGCGCGATCATGATGGCTCTGAGCGCACAGACAGGGACGCTGACGCTCCAATCGCCCGAGAGGCGTATCCTTGCGACTATGACCGGCATAGCGGCAATCGTCGCGCTTGCGGTGCTCGGTGCGCCTCGGTGGGCCCCACCCGTGCTTCGGTTCCTTGACGGCCCCGTCATGACTGTGGCACAGCACGTGCTGACTCTGTTTGTCATCGTGAACGCGTTTCTGTTGGGCGGGTTCGTCGCGGCGCCGTGGCTGCTCCCACCAGTCTTCGGTGCGTTCATGCTCCTCCTTCTCGTCAGTGTGGCGCTGAACTACGGGATGCTCGTTCACGCATGGCATCGAGATCGTGATAACGGACAGGCCGACCCTATATCTCTCGAAGATGCAGAGGTCACCGTGGTTGTCACGGCGATGAATGAAATCGATGCGCTCTCGGCGTCGCTTCGGGAGAATGTATCGGCGCTCGCGCCACTCCAGTTTCTCTTGGTGCCGGCGGCCCGCTCAACGGACGGCACGCAGGAGCTGATGTACGCGGTTCAGGATGACTACCCAGTCCGCGTTCGGGTCGTTGAGGCGACCGGAGGCTCGAAGGCTGCCGACCTGAACGCGGCGTGGGATCACGTTGAGACACCCTACGCTCTGATTCTCGACGCCGACGAGACGGTCGACCCGGCATTCGTCACCCGCGCCCTGGGAATCTTGACGGCGCAGCCGGACATCGGGATCGTTCAGGGACGGAAGGTGGCCACTGACACCGACGCCTCACGGCTGTCGCGGTTCATCAGCCCGGAACGACAGCACAGTACGTGGATCGACCACCGCTTCAACGCCGATATCCTCGCGGTGGCCCACTTCGCGGGATCAGCGGCAGTGCTTCGGCGAGAGGTTCTCACGGATGTCGGTGGCTTCTCGACCGACACGCTCACCGAGGATATCGACCTGACGGTCCGACTGTATCTCGAGACTGACTGGGACGTTGCGTACGTTCCGGAGATGGTGGCACGCGAGCTACTCCCGGGGACGCGGACGTCGCTGTTCGGGCAGCGCGAGCGGTGGACCCGTGGCTGGGCGCAGGTGGCCGGTCGCCATATCAGCGATGTCTTCCGTTCGTGGCGGCATCTCGGACCACGGCGGAGCCTTGGACTGTCGTGGGTGCTGTTCCTTGCGTTGAGTGCGCCGGTGTACGCAATCTTCCCGGCACTTGCACTCCCGACTCTCGCCCTCGATGTCTCGCTCGGTCTATCGCTGTCCGTAGTTGTCGCACTTACCGTCTTCCTCATTCCCGAACGTGCGGTGTCGTTCGCGTACGCGGTCTTCCACGATCCGGCAATCTCGGAGCTGGCGACTCCACGCCGCATTGTCGAGACGGTCGCCATTGCCTACCTGTGGATCGCCTTCGGCTGGATTCTCCAGTTCCACTCGCTGTACCTCCAGCTTGCTGGCGCCCCACAGACGTGGATAGTGACACGGAAAGCACAGTCGGTCGTGGCGTCACCCCCAGCGAACGCTTGAGCGAGCATTCGATCCGCTCCCCCAGTATCTCCCCCCGTATCCTCGGGATCGGATCGACCGTCTACGGGCTGTACGGGTCGGCCGACGAGTGAGTGGACGGTGGCTGGGTTCGTTCGGAACCGATGACAATCGCTAAAACAACGACACGGCAATCGTCAAGTTGCTGCATCCATCCTCTCTATGTTGCACGGTTGCACCTTACAACTCTGAAATAGACATTGCGTTTCACTATCTTCGATAAGAGCCAAATCCAAACTCCCGCTTCCAAAGTAAACAGCACCGTTTAGTCACTCACTCCACACAGATACGTATATGAGCTGTTACGAGATCGAAGCGCTCCGGCTCGGACTGATGAACATCCTCGGAACCGAAGACCCTGCGGCCCGCGAACACGCCGAAACAGAACTCGATGGCCACCTCACTGGCCCAATCGAAGCCCTCGCCGACGCCGACTCGCTGGCCGCTATCGAACGCCACCTCGACGCCGCCCTGGTCGACCTCGAAGAAGAAGTCGCAACCACCCCCAGCGACGATCCAGAGTACAACTATTTAAGAGGGAGACTTGTCGCTGTCCGGGATGCCGAACAAGCTGTCCACCGAATCACCGCCCAGAGCGAGAGCGTCCTTTCGGGGCTCGGCGACGCACACGATATGCTCCACGAGACGTTCCCGGTCGAAGACTAGCATGGCAGACTCGACCGACGCGTTCCGAACCGTCGACCTCGGCGAGATCGACCCGGCACGAAGCCGTCATATGTGGGCTCGGTCGAGTCTCGCACTCACCGACACCCTCGCCATCGTCGGCCAGTGGGACGGAACGATCACTGCGTTCGACCGTGATATGCTCGAACCAGCGTGGACAGTCGACCACGTCGACAGTCCCGGGCGATTGCTCGTGGTCGACGACCTGCTCATCGCGGGCGGCCGCGGTGACGCGGGCCGGATTGCGGCCTACGACGTCGCGACTGGCGAGCAGGAGTGGTCGTACGCCACCGCCCGCGACATCGGCGACCACTCCTCGGATCGAGTGTTCGAACAGCCCTATGTGGTCGACGTGGTCGCCACTGCGGACCGCCTCTTTGCGGCGGCCCGCCGCTACGAACGCGACGGCGAGACCCGACGCTGGCACAGCACCGTCTACGCGTTCGACCGCGATGGCGCGGTCGACTGGCGCTACTCGGTCGACGCTTCCCCCATTTCGCTCGCGGTCAATGCCGCGGGCGACCGGCTCGCAGTCGGCTACAACCGCTGCATGGGAGATCACGACCACGGCCTCGTCGTTCTCGATACCGCCACCGGCGAGCCGGCGTGGATGTGGGACCCCGGAACTGAAGGCGACCGCCGGGTGGGTGACGTCTCGTTCGACGGCGACTCGCTGGCAGTGACGAGTCACGGCGACAAACGCGGCTATCTGCTTGGCCCGGGCGGTCGTCAGCAGTGGCACGTCGACCTCGCGGTCCCGACCGAAGTCGACGGCGAAACGCTGTATGCCTACCCGAACCACGTCCATGCCCACGACGGCCGAATCGGCTTCCTTACGGGCAACACCTACGCCGTCGAGAGCCGCGAAACCGAGGGTCGACATCCAAACGAACATCGGCTGCTGATGATCGACGGCGACGGTGGCGAGCGATGGGACGCCGACCTCGGTGGCTTCGTCCACGGCCTCGCGGTCGACGGGAATCGGCTCGTTGTTCCCTGTGCGCAGAACTTCCGGGTTCGTGATTCGTCGACCCACGCCCTCCGAGAGTTCCATCTCGCTGGTGGTCTAAAGAGAGTGACCGCGGTCGACGGGATCGCGACCGCGGCGGCCATCGCGGGTGACGCGGTGGCAATGGTCGAAGAGCCGATCGTCTACCACGACGAGGGCGAAAGACGCGGCTCGTACGCGCTGCACCTCTAAGGGCTCCGAAGCCAACCCTCTTTGCGACGCCACTGCTACCGGACGTAATGAGTGCCGTCGACTCGGGCGACGAGGACGATCCGTTTGCCGCACAGCGCGAGCGCGTCGACAACCCGATGGGTCGACTCCTCGGCGACTACGGCCGACCCTACTGGCTGTCGGTCTCGCTGGGTATTGCCGCCAGCCTCGGAGCGCGACTGCTGGATCTGCTTCCAACTATCCTCTTGGGAATCGCTATCGATAGCCTCTTTCAGGGCGTCGAACCCTTCTCGCTCCCGCTCGTTCCCCAGACGTGGCTCCCGGCGGCTGAGGTCGACCAGTTCTTTCTCGTTATCGCCCTGATCACGGGCTCGTTCGTCGTTGGGGCGGGCTTTCACTGGCTCCGCAACTGGGGGTTCAACGCCTTCGCCCAGGACATCCAACACGACGTCCGAACCGACAGCTACGACACCATGCAGCGTCTCAATATGTCGTTTTTCGCCGACAAACAGACCGGCGAACTCATGTCGATTCTCTCGAACGACGTCAACCAGCTCGAACGTTTTCTCAATGATGGACTCAACTCCGCCTTCCGGCTGGTCGTCATGGTCATCGCCATTGCGGCCTACCTCATTTATCTCAACCCGCAACTCGCACTCGTCGCACTCTCGCCGGTCCCTCTTATTGCGATTTTCACCTACATATTTATCAAAACGATCCAGCCCAAGTACGCCGCCGTCCGTTCCAGCGTCGGGACGGTCAACTCCCGGCTCGAAAACAACCTCGGGGGCATTCAGGTCATCAAATCCTCGAACACCGAAGAATTTGAATCCGGCCGCGTCGACGACGTTTCGCGCGACTACTACGAGACAAACTGGGGGGCGATCACAATCCGGATTCGGTTTTTCCCTGGGCTCCAACTGCTGTCGGGTGCGGGGTTCATTCTCACCTTCCTCGTCGGCGGCTTTTGGGTCTTTTCGGGCTCGGGTCCCGGCCCCTTCTCCGGTACGCTCTCGACGGGTGACTTCGTCGTCTTCATTCTGTTTACCCAGCAGTTGGTGTGGCCGATGGCGCAGTTCGGCCAGATTATCAATATGTACCAGCGCGCTGAAGCGTCGGCCGAACGCATTTTCGGCCTCATGGACGAGACAGAATCGCTCGAAGCCGATTCGGAGACCGACGAACTGGTCGTCTCGGAGGGACAGGTCGACTACGACCAGGTCAGCTTCGGCTACGACGACCAGCCGATTCTCGACGGAATCGACTTCACCGTCGACGGCGGCGAGACACTCGCACTTGTCGGCCCCACAGGAGCTGGCAAGTCGACCGTTCTGAAACTCCTGCTTCGACTGTACGACGTCGACGATGGCGCGATCCGCATCGATGGTCAGGATATCAGGAATGTGAGCCGGACCTCACTCCGGCAATCAATCGGTTACGTGGGCCAAGAGTCCTACCTCTTTTATGGAACGGTCCGCGACAACATCGCCTACGGGAGCTTCGAGGCGGGCGATGGAGAGATCCGTGAGGCTGCCGAAGCCGCCGAGGCGCACAGTTTCATCCAGAACTTACCCGAGGGGTACGACACCATGGTCGGCGAGCGTGGCGTCAAACTCTCGGGCGGCCAGCGCCAGCGGCTGTGTATCGCCCGCGCCATGCTCGAAGACCCCGATATTCTCGTACTCGACGAGGCCACCTCGGACGTCGACACCGAGACCGAGATGCTGATCCAGCGCAGCCTCGACGAACTCACGGCCGATAGAACGACGTTCGCCATCGCTCACCGTCTGTCGACGATCAAGGACGCCGACCAGATCGTCGTGCTCGAAGACGGCCGAATCGTCGAACGCGGCAATCACGAGGAACTCATTCGGGAAGACGGCCTCTATGCACACCTCTGGGGCGTCCAGGCCGGTGAGATCGACTCGTTACCCGAGGAGTTTATCGAACGCGCCGCGCGTCGACAGGCCCGGACCGAGGCTGCCGAGGACTAATCGCTTAGAACGACCGGGTATCGTCGCTATCTGAATCGACCCCACGGTCACTCTGGCCCGGCTCGCCGACGGCCCCGTCGCCGACCATGTTGAGCACGGCCTGTCGGACCTCTCCGGCATCGGTGAACTGCTGGTCGGCATCGGTGTAGGGGCCGAGCACCTCGCCGAACGACTCCTCGCCACCGGGAAGTTCGAGTTCGTGGTCGCCATACTCGTCGACGAGAGCGTCTGCAGTGGTCGGATACTCGTGGGCCTCTAGCTCGTCGTCCAACTCGCCGAACTCGACGCCGAGTTCCCGGCTACCCTGGTCGGTCTCCTCGATTTCGATGTTTTCCTCGTCGTCAGCACCTGTGTTAGCCATAGCTCCTGAAAGAATGCCCGGCAGTCACAAACAGGTTTGGAGCCGTCGCACCGCCGACCAGTCGACTGTTTGGGATTTAAATAGCTTTCAGACCCTCGAACCGACATGCACCTCTCGGAGTCGACGTGGCCCCAGATCCGTGACCTCAACACCAGCCTCGCGGTCGTCCCGGTCGGCAGCACCGAACAACACGGCCCGCACGCACCGCTCGCAACCGACTGTCTCACCGCCGAGGCTGTCGCCGCCGCAGGTGTCGACCGGTATACAGACGAAACGGGCGTCGACGTGCCGATCGCCCCGGTGATTCCGGTCGGTATCGCCGAAGAACACCGCGCGTTCGACGGCACGCTCTGGGTGTCGCCCGACACGTTTCGAGCCTATGTCCGCGAAACAGTGGCGAGCCTCGCCCACCACGGCTTCGACCGCGTGGTGATCATCAATGGCCACGGCGGCAACAGTGACGCACTCCGTGAACTTACGGGGACGATCTCGCGACACGACACGGCCTACACGGTCGCGTTCACGTGGTTCGAGGCCGTCGACAGCGAGCTGGCGATGGGTCACGGCGGCCCGCGCGAGACGGCGGTGCTCCGGCATCTCCACCCCAGGTATATAAATGAAGCAGTAATCGAGGCGGCCAGAGAGGGGGCGAGCGACCACTGGGGCGAGTGGGTCGCGGGCGTGAATCTGGCCCACGACTCGGCGGAGTTCACCGACAACGGAGTTGTTGGCGATCCGTCCGAGGCGAGCGCCGAACTCGGCTCGGCGTTGGTCGACCAAGCTGCCACCGGGCTCTGTGAGTTACTGGAGGCTGTCGCAACGCGAAAGCGACCGTAATAACCGTCTATTCGGCTTCTTCGGCTTCCGCAGCCTCTGTGGCCTCGCCCGTCGACTCCGCACTGGCGGGTTCGTCAGTCGACACGGCCTCTTGGGCCTCGGTTAGCTCGCCGCGCAGGGCAGGAATCGTCGACGTGAGTTCGGCGACCTCGCCGCTAGCACCTTCGACCGTTTCGAGGAGCGATTCGACCGATTCGATTTCTTCTTTGAGTTCGTCAGGGTCGTCGAACGCGTCGGCGCGTTCGCCGAGCGTGAACCACTTTTTGGCCTGTCGGAGGTGGTCGGCAGCCTCGCCCACATCGAGCGCGGATTTGAGGCCGTTGAGAACGCCGAGAACGTTGTCGGCGCTGGTCTCCCAGATCGATTCGGGGGACGGCAGTTCAGCGCGGGCGGCTGCGAGCGCTTGTTCGACGTCGTCGCTCATTTCGGCGGCGGCCTCGCCGAACAGCTCGTCGTCATCGAAGTTGGTTTGGGACATATATAACGATTGGTTCGCACTCCTATAAAAACGAGCCCGAAAGTGAAAGTGAAAACCGCTGATATAGTGGCTGAAAACGCAGGTTAGTCGTCGACCATGGATCGGTTATGACTGGTTACTCGTCGACCGAGACGAGTTTCATCAGTGGGTAGCCGTCTTCCATCTCCATGCGCGTGCGCACGGCAACTTCCTCGTGGACGATCCGCATATCGACGGTCATCAGGCTGCCCGTGAGCTCCGTGTAGCCGTTTTCGTGGTCGATCGCCGCGTCGACGCGCTCGTCGTCGATGTCGACAGTGACCGACTCGCAGAACGGTTGGTTTTCGATCGCTTCGGCCATGGCGGTTTCGAGGCTGCGCGTGCTCTCGGGGCTCACGGGGGTGCCGGCGAACTGGTGGTACAGCGAGCCGAACTTGATTCCGGCTTCGAAACAGGCCTGTTGGACGTCAGTAACCATATCTGGGCCTTTGGCCGGGCGGGGTAAGGACTGTTGGGTTTTGGCAAAGGGTCATTACGCAACGGAACCGCGCGATACTTACGCTTCGTGCACGCTTTGCCGAATGAATGGCGCGATCTGTCCTTCTGACTGGGGCCGGTGGGCGTGTCGGCCAGGCCATCCTCCGGGATCTCGGCGCGGGCCACGACTGGCGACTGCTGGATCGTGAACCGCTGCCCCGTGGGAAGCTTCCGACTGGAATCGACAAACAGGACGTCTTCGTCTCGGACGTCACCGACAAACAGGCGGTCAAAACCGCCGCCGATGGCTGCGATGTGATTATTCACCTCGCGGGCGATCCGCGACCCAACGCCCCGTGGGAGAGCGTCCTGCGGAACAACATCGACGGCACCCAAACCGTGCTCGAAGCCGCCGTCGACGTCGGCGTCGACAAGGTCGCGTTTGCCTCGTCGAACCACGCGGTCGGCTACTACGAAACCGACGAGCGTAAACCCGACATCTACCGGACAGACGACGAGTATCGACTCGACGGCACCGAACTCCCACGCCCGAGCAACCTCTACGGCGTCTCGAAAGTCGCTGGCGAATCGCTCGGCCGCTACTACCACGACGAGTACGGCCTGTCGGTCGTCTGTGTGAGAATCGGCAACCTGACCGAGTCGCACCCGCCGCGAAACTACGAGCGCGGCCAGGCGATGTGGCTTTCGTACACCGACTGTGCGCATCTGTTCGACTGCTGTGTGACAGCCGACTACGGCTACGAGATCGTCTACGGCATCTCGGACAACGACCGCAAATACTACTCGATCGAAAACACTCGCAAGGTGTTGGGTTACGAACCGCGCGACAACTCCGCGGAGTACCACCTTGACGGCTCGCCGAAAGACGCACCGAAAGACGAGTCGACCGAAACCCACTCGGCCAGTTCCGAGTAGTCGACTACGAACCTCTTGCCCAGTTCTGAATAGTCGACTGAGGATTGTTCGCCGATATCCAGATAGGTTCTACGAGCACTGAGGAGTATTTAAACAACATCGACGGTGCGTTATCGCCAAAGAACCGACTGGGAATCGTTGGTGACAGTACTTCGAGTACCGGGTGTCGCTCAGGTCCACTGCCCGAGGACGTGCATAGCGCCTGTCACCGCCGCGGCGACCGCGACGTCCTGTCGACGGAGTCCGACCAGTCCAAGGATCCCCGAACTGTCCTCGTCGTCATTGTCGCGATCTTCGTCGTCTTCGTCTGGTTGGTCAGTCTCCTCTTGGGCTTCCGACTCGTTCGTCGTCGGGTCGTCACTGTCGTCCGACTCGATCATCTCGGTATCCGACTCGGATTCGGTCACGGTCAGTTGCCCACTCGCCTCGTCATCGTCAGTTCTGACCGTGTACTCGTACTCACCTGCTGGCAGTGTGACGAACTCCTCAGAGAGGTCGAGTGTGGTCGACTCGCCACCCTCAAGCGCAGTCGACTCGTTGCGGACGTTCGTGCCATCGATCTCGAACTGAACAAGTTGGCGGTCTTCGATCTCACCGGTGTTGTTGATCGTTGTCTCGATCGAATCGAGGCGTTGACCGCGTTCGACCTCCGTCTCGTTGGTTAGGTCTTCGATCTCGAAGGTGGCCGGGTTGTCGAGATCTTCGACGACCGTCACGCTGCGTTTGTCGAGCAGACGGGTTTCGTCAGTGCGGCCCTGCGAGTAGAACTCGACGTCAGCGCTCTCGCCCGGCTCGAACTCCGAGAAGTCCTCGGTGATCTCGAAACGGCGATCGTCGTCGATCTCGACGTCCTCGATCGTGACCGTTTTCGGATCCGGACGATCGGTCGCGACGATCTGCATTTCGGCCTCCGAGCCGGGCGCGATGTTCGTCTCGCCGGTAATGCGACCCTCCTCTTGTGCAGGGACGATCAGATTGTCGTCCAGCGTCGTTTCGCTGTATTCGAGCGACGGCTCCTCGAAGACGAACGAATCGTTGGCCGCTTCGGTCGTATCACTATCTCCGTAGTACGGGAAGTGTTCGAGGCCGTCGACCTCATCGACGCCGGGATCGAACGGTGCGGGCCGCTCGCCGCCAGCGAAGTCGTGGTCCTTGTAGACGTACCGACTGTCAGGTGGCGACTCGTAGCCGAAATCGAAGGTGAGTTCGTCACCGTCGCGTGGCTGCGAATCGAACGGATCGGTGCCCCGGGTGTCGATCATAATATAAAACCCGCCCACGAGCGGATCGTCACCAACCGTCTCGGTGTCGTTCCACTGGTCAGCGCTATCGTCCAGCAGGATGTGGAGATCGCTACTGTCGACGCCCCCGAACTGGAGGTCGGAACTGGGATTGTTGGGATGGGCTCGCTTGCTGGTTTCGAGTCCCATCGTAACACCCTCGTGTCGATCCAGCAGCGTCTGGACCCGGTCACCGCTGATCGACTCCTCGCCGTCACCGTCGGCGATCAACGGCGAGTCGGCGGCGCTGTCGCCGAGTAGTGCGCCGAACATCCCGGCCGACTGCACCTCGATCAGGACACGATCGCCGCGAGCGACTTGGTCGGTTTCGGTCGCTTCGCCGAGCAGCGTTCCAATATCGCCGGAGCCGATCGACTCGCCGTCGTCGAACTGCTCGGCCTGGTCGGCTGCCGATGGAGGAAGCGTGTACGTGGTCACGCCACCGACTTCGGGCTGGCTGAGCACGAGATTCGACCGCGCGACCGGCTGGCGGACGTCCGGAACGTCGTCATCGCGGTCGATCATCGAACCAGTCCCGCCAGCGACGAGCCGATAGCGCCCGGCCTGCAATGGGCTCGAACGCGCGGAGACGCCCATCTCCTCGCGGAACTCCGCGAGCGTCGAAGCCTTCTCGGCGCCGCTTTCGGTCTGGAACGAGACGTCCTCGAACGCGCCGGTGGGTTCGCTGTCGGCACCGATCTCGTGGTCGTAGCTCGTGACGTCACCACTCACGGGGATGTAGACGTCCTCAGAGGGGCGGTCAGTGCCGACCAGACGGGTGTTGATGACGAACGTCGTATCGCCCTCGACGCGGAGCACGTCGAGGTGGTTCTGGATGGACTCCCCGTCGGCGGTTCGATCACCGCCGAACATGATGTACGCCTCTTCGAGGTCGCCAGTCGAGATGTCGACCTCGATGAAGTCGCCTGCGGGCGTGTCGTAGCGCTCCTCGGAGAACTCGACGCCCTCGCCGTCGACGACGCTCGAAACCTCGGCCGACTGGGTCGACTCCTCGCCGAGCGCCGAGAGCTCGACGGTGTACTGACCGTTTTCGATTTCGTCGCTGTCGGGAACCTCGAACGTCGTCTCGCCCTCCGAAACGTCATCAAAGCCGACATCGAGCTGTTCGGAGGTGATCTCGCTTTCGCCATCTACAGTGAGCTCAACCGTGTCGGAGACCTCCTCGTCGAACGAGTACTCGACGGTCACCTCGTCGCCAGCCTGCCAGAACTCCGGCGTCACGGAGTCGATCTCGAGACGGACGTCACTCGTTCGTTCGAGCTTGGGGTTCTCCGTCGCTGTTTCGTCCTCTCTGATCTCGACTGTGGCGGACTCGGCGGCGTAATCGTCGTGGTCGAACGTCACCTCGTGCGTGCCGTACGGGATCTCGTCGACCTCGTAGGCGCCCTTGTCGTCGGTCCGTGTCGTCTCGCCGTCGACTTCGACCTCGATGTTTCGCAGTTGGTTCCCGTGTTCGTCCTCGACGGTTCCGTCGAGCGAGCCACTCTCGTGCGAAAGCTCGAAATCAGCCGTCGTTCCGCTCTCGGCAATCTCGGTCGACTCCGAGTCGCCTTCGAACGTCTTCGCGCTCGCGGTGATCGTCCGTTCGGTCCCGGTCGTACTCACAGGGACGTGGTCGATCTCGTACTCGCCATCACTGTCCGTTTCGGCATCGAGATCCTCAGCGTCCAACCCGGGCCAACTATCCGT
The DNA here is from genome assembly GCF_056175805.1 of Halohasta sp. A2. NCBI lineage: Archaea > Methanobacteriati > Methanobacteriota > Halobacteria > Halobacteriales > Haloferacaceae > Halohasta > Halohasta sp. A2. The sequence continues at coordinate 57,327 of NZ_JAQFWV010000004.1, forward strand.
ATCGCCGTCGACTCTCACTGTCGCGTTGCCAACCGCATCCCCGTCAGTGTTCTCGACACTGCCGTCCACAGTAGCGAGGTTCTCCTCCATGTCGAGGTCAGTGTCGCTCGCCGAATCCTTCGAAACGGCGACATCATCGTCGTTGAATTCGTCAAAGCCGTCCTGTGTGGCAGTCAGCGAGACATCGCCAGTCGGGACTTCTATCGCATAGTTTCCGTCATCGTCAGTCTCAGTGGTGGAGGCTAAGTCCGTCTCCTCGATCAGTCGTTGATCGGCTTCGTCGTCCGGTTCGATCTCGACAACGACCCCCGGAATCTCGCCGTCGATCTCGCCGCCATCGGATTCGGCGGTCCCCGAGATCGTCCCGGTAGTTCGGTCGAGTTCGAAGTCCTCCGTTACCGGCGAGTTCGTCGTCGACACCGACACTGTTGTGCTGTTGGTTTCGTACTTGTCGTCGGTCACCTCCACCTCTTGGTCGTCGGACGGCACCTCGTCGATTTCGTACTCGCCGTCGGCGTTGGTCTCCGTTTCGAGGTGATCATCGTACCTCGTGACGTTGACCGTCGCGTCCTCGACCGGATCGCCAGCCGCGTTTGTCACCGTTCCTTCAATCGTGCCGTCGGCATCGCTGCCGTCGTGGTCGGCGACCGCACCGCCAGCGGCCAGCGCGGCCCCAACGACGACCAACAAGACGGATAACAGAACAATACGGTGATACTGACCGAAAGCTGGGGATCTCATTGGTGGCTCGCAGTAGGTCCAGATTGGATTACTGTCCTCTGTGGAGGTATTTAACCCTCTGGCTGCAATTCTCAGGTTGTATAATCAGTCGGTTTCGAGGGAGTGGTCGACCGGCGTTCAGATGGAAGGCTTGATGTGGTGACCTGTCATTGGGCCACTAACGAGTATGCCGGAGTGTACAAACTGTGGGACCGCGGTCGAGGGGGCGGTCAACTTCTGTCCGAACTGCGGCGAGCCCCAGAACGAGAGCGCGCGAACCCGGCTCAGCCAGACGATAGAAAAACGGGCGAAAGAGGCAGCACAATCACAAACTGGCTCGACAGCCAGCGGTTCGACGGACCCCCGAGAGGAACTGCTCGCCCGGGTGAGCTACGCGCTCGGATTTGTGCTCGTCGTTGTCGGCGTGTCGGTGCTTCCGAATCTCGGTGGAATACTCGTCTTGCTGGGTGGCGTGCTGGTGTTTCCACCCGTCCGGCTCCAGACCGCCCGTGTATTCGGCTCACCGCTCAAAGTTGAAGCCAACGCCGCCATCGCGGTGTTTTTGGCACTGATCGGTCTCGTGATCTTTTATATACTGTGACAGGGCTTCTGTCGGCCGGAGATGAATTCGATGGCGGAACAAACAGGAGTAAGCTACCACGCCCTGAAGGGCGTGGCATTCAGCGTGGACTCCCGTTCTAACCGCTAAGGGCGGTAGGCGAATACTCGCCATTCACGTTCAACGTCCCGCTGTTTAAGCGCACGCCTACGGGTGCGCCTCCACGCCCAGACTTTTGCTGGTCGCGGAGATACTTCAAGCCGATATTCTTCGCGGCGTTGTAATCCGCGTGAACATCATACCCGCACTTCAAACACTCGAACTCGTCCTGCCCGTTGTTGTGCGGGCGATTATCCTCGTGAGTGAAACCACACCTCGAGCAACGCTGACTCGTGTACGCCGGGTTGATCTGCTTCACCACAAGCCCTTCAGACTCGGCCTTGTATGTAACGTACTCGAACAAGCGGTGGAACGCCCACTTGTGAACCGCCTTCGCGTGCGGCAAGCGTTTGCGGATACCTTTCAGTTGCTCGAACATGATATGCGTACAGTCGTTCTCCAGAGCTTCGTCTACGAGTTCATTCGAAATAGTGTGAAGCAGTTGCTCGAAGCGTCCAGTCTGCTTGCGACCGACTCGTTGGACATTGATATGCGCCCAGCGAGTTCCAGTCTGTTGGAGGCCGCCTCGACGTTTCTGGTACTCTCGATGCCAGTGGTTGAGTTCGCCGCCGCTCCAGAAGCGTCCGGTTGAGGTGGTTGCGATGTTTGTGATGCCGAGGTCAACACCAAGGACGGAGACGTGCTTGGCATCGCCTGTGTCGGTATCATCGTTCTCCACGGCGGGCTTTGTCCGAACGTGGAGGTAGAAACAATCCTCAACCGTGTCGTAGTGGAGCGTAGCTCCCTTCACGTCGTAGTCATCGTTGAACAAATACCCCGAGTGTGGCGTGTCACGCTGTTCGTCGGGAAGAACGAACTCCGCAGTCACTCGTCCATCTATTGTGGCGAGTGTGGCGTGATCGTCGTTGACGGTGACGGTTCGTGCATCGTAGCTGGCGAACCGCGAGGTGAACACGGGCTTCGAGGCTTTCTTCCCTTCTTTCCAGCGTTCGATAACACCTTTGACGGCTTCTGCGGCGCGGTTTCGTGCGGCTTGCACGAGGTTGGCCGGGAGTGGTGAGCCGTCTCGAACGTCATAGTATGTGAGGTCGTGGAGTTTTTGCTTGCTGGTAATTTTCCAGTCTGGTTCCCACGCTACGTCTACGACGTGGTTGGCGGCGTCAAGGAAGTGATCAGTTGTCTGGTGGAGGAGGTCAGCGGCACTCTCGTCCACATTGAGCTTGATGGGGACAGTTCGGGTGCCTGAGTCTTCCACCATCTGTACTTCATATGTAGCACTTCGTATTTAAGTTGGTTTGGATTGGCGTGGGGGAGTCAGCCTGCTATCGAACGCGGTGTGTGTCCGGTTTGTCGGCTTCCTCCCGCGCCTGAAGTCGCGGGTTTCCGCCTTGCAGTCATTATGACTTCTACCGCCGACGCCAGACGACGAACGAAGCGACTGACAACACCGTCATCACCAGGCCGATCAGCGCCTGTGGGAACAGCAGGCCGAGCAACGTACTGACGAGGCCTCCATCACTGTCACCCTCGCTGTCGTCGCTCTCCTCGCTACTCTGGTCGTCCTCACTGTCGTCGGTACCGCTTTCTGCATCAGGATCGCCGACGGTGACCGTCCCGTTTGAACTGTCGCCATCGGTACTGATGGTGTACTCGACCTCGCTGTCCTCTTCAGGGGCGGTGAGTTCGGTCGAGACGGTCGTCTGTTCGTCTTCGTCGAGCGTGGCTTCGACTGTCGAGCGTTCGTCGCCGAGTTCGAAGCTGACCTCGCGGCTCTCGGTCGTCACCCAGTCGTTGGTCACCGTCGCCGACAGCGAGACGCTTTCGCCCGTCTCAGCGCGCTCGTCGACACTGAGTTCGGTGAACGTAAACGGCCCCGTCTCGTCGGACTGCGACGGTCGTTCGGCGGTTTCAGCCACACCTGTATCGGTCACTTGCACGGTGACCGCTTCGGGAAAGGAGTCGACCTCGGCGAAATCGGTCTCCAGCGAGCTGTCCGAAAAGCCCCGCAGCACGATCACGTCCTCGTCGGCATAGACGTCGTACATCCGATGTCGCATCTCGAACGGCTGGCGGTCACCGTACGGTGCGTTGTGGTCCCGGAGCAACCGGTCGCCCATGAACACCTGTTCGAGCTCCTCGAAATCGAGGTCAGGACTGGTGACGTTCACGTTGTAGCGTCCCCGGTTTGAGTCGAGTTCGAGCTCGCTGTCGGAGTCGACTGTGTTCGACTGGCCACCCTCGAAGCCGACATCGATCGTCTGGCGCTGGACTTCGAACGCCGTGGCGTTTTCGACACGCACCGTTCCATTCGCCATGCCGCTATCGAACTCGACGGCGTCGGTACGCTGGTCGCTCGGCACCAACAGGTAGGTGCCCGAAAGCTCGCCGGTCTCCAGCGACATCGCTCCGTCGGTAACATCGATCTCACGAACGGGGGTGCCCAACTCGTCGTCGCTCGTATCGTATTCGCGGAGCTGGAGGCGTTCGGCCTCGATTTCACTGTTCGGATCCTCGAAGCCGATGCGTTGGCCCTGCCAGTAGACGCCGCCGGAGTTCAGATGGTCGTCGGCGTCCGACAGCCGCTCGCCGTCTTCGTCGGTGTGCGACCACTGGATGTCCCCGCCCACCCCTGCAGCGCTGGCGGTCCCTGCGCCAAGACCGATCACGACGAAAACGGCGAGACCAACGAGAACTCCGGTCGACAGCCGAGTACGCTCGATCATCGATTACCCCGAAAAACCCGCGTGTTGTGCCCGAGTGCCTCTGTTCGTCTGGTGAGCGTACGGCTGATTCATATCATTGCTCTTTGATACTGATGTATGTATATCCATCGCCCAGAAAATTTTTTCAGTTGACATGTGGCAACAGGCAGAAGAATGTGAATCGAGCCTGGCAGTGAACGAATCGGTCGACCGATCACCCACTGGTGCGGGTCCATTTAAAAAGGATTCGCGTACGAGGCCGGTAGCTGCTGGTGTCGACTACGGTCCGTCGATGACCTCGAAGAAGTCGTACCAACCAGCCTCACGGCCCGCAAGCCAGCCGGCGGCATCCAGCGCTCCGTCGGCGAAGATGCTCCGGTCGCCAGCCCGGTGTGTCAGCGAGACCGTCTCGTTGCTGCCGCCGAACAGCACCTCATGTTCGCCAGCGACGTCGCCAGCACGGCGGGCGTGAACACCGATTTCGTTGGTCGACCGTGGAGCCTCGCCCTCGCGGCCGTGAACGCGCTCGGTGAGATCGTCTCGGACGGATTCGATGTCGGCGAGCAGCGTTTTGGCGGTCCCGCTCGGAGCGTCACGCTTGGCGTTGTGGTGCGTCTCGGTGAGTTCGATGTCCGCATCCGGCAGCGCGGCGGTCGCCTCTCGAACCGCCAGCCGGAGTGCCGCAACACCGCGCGAGAAGTTCGAGGCCTTGAGCACGGCCGTCGACTCGCTGGTCGCTCGCAGAGCCGCGAGCCCCGAATCGTCGAAGCCGGTCGTGCCAGTGACGAGTCCGACGCCAATCTCGGCGCAGGCCTGTGCGTACTCGACTGCGGATTCGGGCCCGGTGAAGTCGACGACGACATCTGGTTCGTACTCAGCGAGCAGGGCGGCAAACTCGTCGTTCGGATGGATTTCGACGCCCGAAATCGGCCCGTCGACCGGGCTGCGGTTGACTGCGAACTCGACCTCGCAGTCGGTGCGGTCGGCCGCGGCCGCCAGCACCTCACGGCCCATCCGACCCGCCGCGCCCGTGACCGCCAGCCGAACCATCAGTCCGAGACCTCCCCGGCGGGCTCGGCTTCGGAGGCCGCCGGTTCGCCATCGAGTTCGGCCAGTAGCGCAGCCAGTTCCTCGCGGTGTTCCTCAGAGAGTTCGGTGAGCGGCGAGCGAAGTCGACCGGGCGCGTAGCCGCGGATCTCCATGGCGGCTTTGACGGGAATCGGGTTCGTTTCGACGAACAGGTGTCGGGTGAGTGCGCCGAGTTCGTGGTGGAGCGCTCGTGCGAACGCGTAGTCGTCTTCGAGGGCTGCGCCGACCATCGCACACGTGCGCTCGGGTTCGACGTTGGCAACCACGCTGATCGCGCCGTGGCCACCGATCGAGCAGATCGGCAGCGTCAGCCCGTCGTCACCCGAGAGAATCGAAAACTCCTGGTCGCGGGTTCGTTCGATTACTTCGGAAATCTGATTCAGATCGCCGGAGGCGGCTTTGTAGCCCTGAATGTTCTCGTGTTCGGCGAGGCGAACCGCGGTGTCGACGGTGATGTTTTGACCGGTCCGGCTCGGGACGTTATAGACGATTTGGGGGACGTCGATCGCGTCGGCAACTGCTGCGTAATGCTGATACATCCCCTCGGGTTCGGGTTTGTTGTAGTACGGCGAAATGAGAAGCAGGGCGTCAGCCCCGGCGTCGGCGGCCTGCTGGGAGAGGTCGAGCGCTTCAGCCGTATTGTTTGAGCCAGTGCCCGCGATGACGGGGACGTCCTCGACGGCGTCGACGACAGCCTCGATGACCTCGACGTGTTCGGCGTGCGAGAGGGTGGCGCTTTCCCCGGTCGAACCGACCGGGACGAGGCCGTCGACGCCGGCGGTTTCGAGCCGCTGAGCGTCCCGTCTGAGTGTGTCGGTGTCGATACGATTGTCTTCGGTAAAGGGGGTCACCATCGCCGGAAAGACCCCGCTGAAGTCGATGGATGTCATGGATGGATTGGTGGTGTGTTGTCTTCTACTGTGGTATAGTCATCGGACGCTGCGAGGAATCGAAACACACCCGACACGGGCCGCCACGCCCGCACCGAGTTGTCAGAAAAAACGCTTCTTCGGGCGCTTCGGAGCCACTGCTGTCGACGGGCGGTCCACGATGTCGACACCAGTGGGAATCACACCGAACAGTGTGGTGCATCTGAACTTATATCCTGCGGTGCATACCGGCCGGTTCTCCGGCCACCCGATTCACGCACGTTCGTCGAGGTCGGTTTCCCTGCAGAATTATCTAATCGCAACACTGTACCACAAACTATACATCCAGTATTCCTGTAAAATCCGGCACTGCTCCGGACGAGTCGACACACCATGACGAACAGCGACCAGCCATTCCGATCAGTGGACGAGCGGTTCAAACAGCCCGTAGCCCAGCTTTCCGCGCTTGCACACGCTCTCAGATCGTGGGTCGTGGTTCGTTTTTCGGTCGACACGCGCTCGCTTGCGGCATTGCGGATTGCACTCGGGGTCATTTTGTTGGTCGACTTGCTCCACCGTTTCAGTACGATCGAGCTGTTTTACACCGACAGCGGCGTTTATCCGCTCTCGGCGTACGAACCGAGCTACTCGCAGTATACGGATCTCTCGCTCCACGCGCTGTCGGGTGAGCTCCTCTTCCAGCAGACGCTGTTCGTGGTCGCCGGCCTGTTCGCCGTCGCGTTTATTTTGGGCTACCGAACCCGGCTGGTCGGCGTCGTCTCGTTAGTGCTGTTGTTCTCGCTGCACGCGCGCAATCCCGCGCTTCTCAACGGCGGCGACCGTCTGCTTCGCGTGCTGTTGTTCGTCGCGCTCGTCACGCCGCTGGGCGAACGCTGGTCGATCGACGCGCTCCGCCGCGGCTCGGCTCGGTCGACGGTCGCCAGTTTTGGGACCGCCGCACTGCTGGTCCAGCCGCTGGTCGTGTTCACCTCGAACGCGATAATGAAACACGAGGGCGACCACTGGTATGCGGGCGAAGCGCTCAATATCGCCTTCAACAACGACGTGATGAGCATCTATCTGGGGAATATCCTGGCCGAGTATTCGACGTTGCTGTCGGCATTCACTTACATCTGGGTAGTCCTACTGGCGGGCTCGGTTGCGTTCTTGTGGCTGCCGACCGGCCGGCTCAGGTCGCTTGCCGCGCTGGGGTATATGGTCACCTTCTCGGGGATGATTGTGACCATCGATGTCGGCCTGTTTCCGCTCTGTCTGATCGCCTCGGTGATCCCGTTTCTCACCACGGCCTTTTGGAACACGCTGGCCCAACGCGTACCGGCTGACTGGCAAACTCGCCTGCCAACAGCGGCCGCTCTCGGCCCGCTGGGTCGACCACCCATCGAGCGTCGACTGCTTGACTCGCTTCGCGAGCGCGGCTACGCGTTCGCCGCCGACTACACGGTCGACTACGCCAAGTCGTTCGTGACGATTTTCGGGGTTCTCGTGCTCGTCTGGATGCTCGTGTTTTCGGGCGCAGCCGTCGCCGAATACGACCTTCCCGACGAGATCGACAACCCACATCTCGACCAACAAGACTGGGGACTCTACACTCCGGATCCGTCGGACACCTACGGCTGGTTCGTCGTTAGAGCCGATGTTGGCGACGAACGCGTGAGTGCCGACCTCCACGGCACGGCCGATGAGGTCGACCATCCGACACACGCTGAGTCGGCCTATGGCAGTTTCCGCCATCGAAAGTACATGGAGGTGGTCCACAGCTCCGGACTTTCGGATCCGGACAACTCGATCCCCAAATCGTACGCCGCGTGGGCCTGCGAGGAGGTGGCCGCAAGCCACGACCGCGAGGTCGACAGCGTCACGCTCTACTACATGGACCAACCCAGCCCGATCGACGGCGAGCGCGAGGAGCCCGACGACGAGACGGTTTTGGAACACTCCTGTCAGTAACCTCGATTGCGATCAGACGCGTCGTTCGCTAATCTCGTCGGCGATGCGCTCGCCGGGTCGACGAAGCTGGCCCGATTCGACCTCGTAGACGTAGCCCGAAACGGTCACGTCGTCCGGGATGAGTGCGGACTGCTCGAGATATGCGACCTGAGCGGCACACGCCTCGTCGATGTCGTCGGTCATTTTCACCCACTCCATGAGGTCGGCGTCGCCGATGTTTAGTTCGGGAAGCGACGGATCGAGGTCGACGGTAGCGAGATCGCCGGCCTGGTCGACCAGTCCCTCGCGAACCGCCTCGTCGGGTGCCGACATCATGCCGCAGTCGGTGTGGTTGATGACGATGATCTCGTCGGTCTCGAAGAAGTTCGTCGTCAGGGCGGCCGACCGAATCACGTCGTCGGTCACTTTGCCGCCGGCGTTGCGGAACACGTGTGCGTCGCCGGGTTCGAGACCGAGAGCCGCTTCGACGGGGATGCGTTCGTCCATACAGGCGACGACGAGCAGGTTCTTGTTTGTCGGAATGCCTTTGCGTCGGCGGCGGGCCCAGTCGTCACGGTCGTCGACCACGCTGTCGACGTGGTCGTGATGGTGGTGGTGCCCGTCTGAGTCCTCATGGTCTGCGGTGTGGTCTGTCATCACCTACACGAGGTGGTGAAACTCATTGAATCTTGACGTTCGGCGGGTCAAAAACGGGAGACGGATAATCAGATTCTCGGTGTCGCTCAGAGCACCAATCCGCTCGTATCGACGTAGAAGTACGCGATCAGCGCTGCGGCCAGCACCCACTGGCCGAGTCGGACGTCGTCGACCTCGCCGACGGCGGCTTTGATAATCGGGAAACTGATGATCCCGGCGGCCAGCCCGTCGGCGATCGAGTACGTCAGCGGCATGATCGTGATCGTCAGCGCGGCCGACACTGACCAGGCAGGGTCGGTCCAGTCGATGTCGACGACGCCTTTGAACATGATGATGCCCACCAGCACCAGCGCGATAAACGAGGCGTAGCTCGGAATCGCCGAGGCGATCGCGACGAACGGAATCATACAGACGAACAGCCCGGCGACGACGAGCGTCGTCAGCCCAGTCCGGCCGCCGGCCTGGACGCCGGTCGACGACTCGATGTACGTCGTCACCGTCGAGGTACCCAACATCGCGCCAACCGTGGTGCCGACGGCGTCGGCCATCAGCGGTTTGTCCATCTCAGGAAGTTCACCCTCGTCATCGAGGAAATCGCCGAACTGCGCGATGCCGATGAGCGTCCCCGCGGTATCGAAGAAGTCGACGAAAAAGAACGTCAGGACGACGAAGCCAAAGGTCAGTGGATCGATATCGGAGAGTCCGTCGGCGAACGCCCCGACCAGTGGCGTGATGTCGTACTGGACGTTCGTCACGGCCGCGGCGAGCCCCTGGTCTTCGACCGTCGAGAGCACCTGCTCGTCAACGAGCACGCCGCGGTCGACGACGCCAGCGAGCGTCATCGCCCAGCCAGCGATGGCCGTCGTCAGAATACCGATAACGAGTGAGCCCGTAATTCCGCGAGCCCACAGCAGGAGCGTCAGGACGACGCCCGCGAGCCCGAGCAGCGTCACCGGGTTCGAGCCGACCGAGCCGAGTGTAACCAGTGTATCTTCGTTGGCGACGACGACCTGGAGCTCTTGCAGACCAATAAATAACAGAAAAACACCGATACCGGCACCGACCGAGAACTTGACCGGTTCGGGAAACAGATTGATGATGTACTCGCGTGCGCCGACGGCGGTCAAGAGAATGAAGATAACACCCTCGACGAAGACGGCCGCCAGTGCGGTTTGCCATGGAATACCTAAACCAAGAACGACCGTGTAGGCGAAAAACGCGTTCAGCCCAAGACCGGGTGCCAGCCCGAACGGGCGGTTGGCGTACAGACCCATGACCGCCATGGCGACGACCGAGGCGAGAATCGTCGAAATCGCGATCATCTGGAAGACCTCGGCGTCGCTGTAGCCTTCGATCTGGATCGCCGCCGAGAGGATGTCCGGGTTGACGACGATGATGTAGGCCATCGAGAGAAACGTCGTCACTCCCGCGATCAGTTCTGTACGAACGTCAGTGTCGTGTTCGTGTAAGCCGAAAAAGTCTTGTAGCGCCATTAGTCGTGTGTACAGCTTAGCGAGAATGTCTACTTACCTATTGCTATCTCTCGATAGAAATGAGAGACGTGTATCACATTATATAGTCGAAACGTTGGCAGTCGACCGACCAACGCCGAATGTTTCTCAAGAAATCGAGATTTGGCACGCATTCACAATCCCCGTGACAGTTACTGTCTCACGATTTGTGCACGCGCTGTGCCAACCCGCCATCAATTGATACGCGCTCGTCTGTAACTGGCTCTGATGACTGATTTCGACCTGCTGTTCGACGCTGTCGACCTCGGTGCGCTCACGCTTGATTCTCGACTCGGGCTGGCACCGATGACCCGAACCTCGGCGACTGTCGACGGGCTGGCAACCGCCGAGATGGCGCGCTACTACGCGAAGTTCGCCGAGGGTGGCTTTTCGCTGATTCTCACCGAAGGCACCTACCCCGACCCGCGCGGACAGGGCTACGACAACCAACCGGGGCTCGCAACTGACGCGCAGGCCGCTTCGTGGCAACGGGTGACCGACGCCGTCCACGAGGCAGGTGGGGCGATCATTGCACAGTTCATGGACGCCGGCCCGTTGGTGCAGTCCGCGGTCGGTGAGCCCGTCGGGCCCTCACCGGTCACCCCGAAAGGCGAACAGCTCCCGATCTACGGTGGCGAGGGATCGTTCGAGACGCCCCGGGAACTGTCGACCGACGAGCTCGTCGAGATCCGCGAGTCGTTCGTCGCGGCGGCCGAACGCGCCGTCGAAGCCGGCTTCGATGGGGCCGAACTTCACGGTGCGAACGGCTATCTGCTGGATACGTTCCTCTCGCGGCATCTCAACGACCGTACCGACGAGTACGGTGGTTCGCCCGCGGCCCGCGCTCAGTTTCCAAAGGAGGTTCTCGACGCCGTCCTTGCGGCCACGCCCGAGTCGTTCGTCGTCGGCATCCGCCTTTCGCAGACGAAAGTCAACGACGACGACCACCACTGGACCGCCGCCGAGGCCGAAACGTACCTGTCGACGCTCGACGGCGGCGACTACGTCCACGTCACCAACCCCGATATCACGACACCCGCGTTCGACGAGACGGACCAGACGCTCGCCGAACTGGCCGTCGAGTACGCCGATACGCGAGTTATCGCCAACGGTGGGCTCGGCGATCCGGTCGACGCTCGCGGGGCCATCGAATCCGGGGCGGATCTGGTGACACTGGGGACGAGCGCGCTGGCGAACCCCGATTGGCCCGCTCGCGTCTCTTCGGGCGAGCCGCTGGCCGTCTTCGACTTCGAGGCGATGTTGCTCCCGGAGGCAACCATCAAGAGCAGCGAACTCCCGGCCGACGACTAGCTTCTCGGCGATCTATCGCTCAGTAGCTGCTGGTCGACCCGCCTCATGGTGAGAGGAATGAACTACAAACGTCTGGAGCCCTTCGTTGGAGTATGGAGTTACTCAAATCCATCACCAAACACGAGCGCACCGTCCGCCTCGTGTCGACTGTCGGGCTGGCAGTTATCGCGGTTCAATCATTTATAAAGGGCAACCGGAAGCGTGGGCTGCTGGCGGCCGGCGGGGCGGTCACCGTCGGCGTAGTCACGCCAACACTTGATTCGACGCCGGTTGATCTGGAGCGCGTGGTCGACGTGACAATCGATTCCGATGATGACGACTTAGTGTGTTCAGTCTGCGACGAGCCAATTGTTCCGGGTCAGTCGCGTCGACCGAACGCGGTCGACGAACCGGTTCACGAGGCGTGTCTGTAGCGGAACGAAATGGATTCCCCAAGCGCCTTCGTAGAACGTCGTAGCGTTCGACATCTGCTTCAGGCTATCGCAGCGTTACGATACTAGAGAGGGTACTATTCGTTCGTGTGCTCGGCGTCTACCGTGCCTGATTCGAACGACTCCCATTCTGTTGCTGTTCCGAGAATATCCATCAGGGACTCGACGACAGAATGCAATTCCTGAATCTGCCGCTGCTGGTGGGACACAGTTCGTTCGAGTTCGTTGACGTTCGAGTCGGCCTCCTGTCGCTTCTTTTTGGACTGCTGGAGCTTTTGAGAGAGTTCCCCAACAGCTTCAGAGAGATGCGAAATATCTTCTTCGGCCGCAAGCCCGTTCTCACCCGGGTTCTGCAGCACGTTCCGATGGGCCTGGATCGCCTCAGCGACGCTTGCACTCCCACTGGGGAGATCTATTGTCAGTGGACTGGACGCGGCGCCTGTATCCACTTCGGTGTCGGTCCGACCACTGTGCTGTCGGGGTTCTTCATTCGTCTTCTCTGCTCTATCACTACTCATACCGTCAATTTGTACGTTGTCGATAATAAATCATCGTCAGACACAATCGATACCGATTACATTTTTCAGTAGGGCATGTCGACTCACTCTGCGGCTGGTATACACAACGGGTAGAATGAGGATGCCGCCTCCCCGATTTGAACTCACTCGCACGGTCGCTCCGCGCTGCGTGCTCGCTGCTCAAATCGGGTCGGGAGGATTTTCACTGCTCAGCGAACTCAGTCGCGTTGCTCTCTCGTGGGTTCGGAGGAAAATGCCGCCTCCCCGATTTGAACGGGGGACAGCTCGATCTTCAGTCGAGTGCTCTCCCAGGCTGAGCTAAGGCGGCGCGCATTCGAACCGAGGGTCATGGCAGTAAAAAGGATTTCGAAGACGGCGCGGCGACAGGCAACCGAGATAGTCGACCTCACCCCCATTCACGCCGGACTCCCATACCGCTCACTCCCCGTCGACCGCTGTATTCACCAACCGAAAGACCACATCGCCCCCGGCGCGTTCGATCACGACCGACTCGATGAGCGCCCCTTTGTGGTCTCCAGTCCCGGCAAACGTCGCTGGCGCGCGGAACTCCGCCTCACCGCCCAGTTCGCCGAACGACTGTCGACCGCCGTCGACGAAAGAGAGGCTGATTCGCTCGAACGTTGGCGGCTCGCTTTCGAACTCTGCTGGCGTGACGGTCACCGCCGAACCCTCGAAGACGGTGGCGTACGACCCCGGCTCGCAGTCGGGCTCGGGGTTCGTGACCGTAATGTCGCTTGTTTCCTCGGTGATCGAGTCGACCACGCGGCCGGGCGAGCCGAACCACGCCTGCCCGTCGACCGGTGGGTCCCACTGTTTGAACGAGCCGTCGACGAAGCGCAGGCGCACGTCGTCGGGGCGCGTGTGGCGAACCGAATCGCAGTCGAACGCCAGCTCGTCGAACACACAGGGCCCCTCGCGGACGACGGTTTCCGAGAGGTCCCACGCGCGGACAGTCACATCCTCAATGGGGCCGTGAAACGTGTCGACCGTTCCAGCTACCCCCGGCGAGAGTCGGCCGTCGCCACTGAAGCCGAACTCGGTGACACCACTATACTTACCTGGAAACAACACCGACGTGCCGTCAGCAAACCGGAGTTTTACGTAGTCGTAGGTTTCGGCGTCGACGCGGACGTAGTAACAGTCGAGACTGATTGCTGGATCGAACATGTGGAGGTGTCCTCGGGCCCGCGCCGGATGAGTGGCCAGCGAGCCAGGGTTGATACTCTATTGGGTGCCAGCCTGGTAGCCGTTGTGCTCAGTTGCTGGTCGATGCTCCGGGTGGTTGTTTTTCCGGTCGACTCGGTTATTTATATACGGTTCGGGCCGGGTCGAACCTCAGTCGCAGCAAAGCAGCTCCCTGGTTCGGTTCACCCTCCCCGAAACAGATTTGTGACTCACCGTTCGGTTCGTCACAAAATCTGATGGGCTCGGGCGGAGTCGAACCACCGATCTCAGCCTTGTAAAGGCCGCGTCATAACCACTAGACCACGAGCCCGCATCCGACTAAACTTCCCGCGGCCGAATAACGTTTTCCTTCCGACTCGGCCAACCGTCGACGCTGTCGGGTGTCGTATCCCCCGGTCTTGCTCGCAGATCGATCTCTGGGAAACTGTCCGCTAATGGGTTTGCGAACCGGAACCCAGAGACGGTGACCTCCTCCGTCGGAACCCATTTACCGATACCGCTGTTGGTGTCGACGATGGCGTCTGTACCCCGATGGCTGGTGATCGGTATCGTTCTCAGTATGCTCGCCGTTGGTGGCGCACTGGCAGCCGATCTCGGCGTGTTTTCGCAGGGCGACTACGCGTGGACTACCGTCACCGCCGTCGACAGCGAGACGAACGACGAACTCGCCACCGTCGACGTCCGAATCGCCGATACGCACGAAAAGCGGATCACGGGTCTCAGTGACACCGACTCGCTGGGTCCGAACGAGGGAATGCTGTTCGTCCACGACTCAGACGCCACTCGAAGCTACGTAATGCGGGATATGGCGTTCCCCATTGACATCGTGTATATAAACGCCGACCGTGAGATCACGACGATCCACCACGCCGAAACCGAATCCGACCAGTCGGATCTCACACCGTACAGAGGCTCCGGGCAGTACGTGCTCGAACTCCCGTACGAGTACACGACCGACAACGGAATCGAGGAAGGCGATCGGATCGAGATTCCTGATCAGTACCGCTAACACCAGCGTCACTTGCTCCGTCGGTACTCGGTCGACTCCCCGGGTGATAAACCACAGAGAAGTGCCATGGCTTTCGTCGACCGTCTCTCGTGAGAACCCTCACAAACGGATTAGTTCTCGAATCGACAAAATACTGCCACAACAGCAACCGTCGACGAGTGTTCCACGTTCAGGTACCGTCAAACCGGCAGACCCGATGCCAGTTAATGTAGTAAAGATAATAATTTTATGGAGAATGTCACATCAAAAAGAATATTAACAATGGATTTGACACAATACTATGGCTGAACCGTTGGACGGGCTAGATATTTCAGAGGGGGACGAAACGCAGCTTCGGGGCATAACCGCCCCGGATGAGGGCGACGACTACATCACCTCATACTACAACATTCTCAAAGCGGTCGAACAGAACACGGTGTACTTTCGCGAGGATGCAGCCGACCTTCCCGACTCCCCATACGATTCACTTGTCGGGATCGCTCCATCGACCACGGATGAAACAAACCGCGAGACGGTCCATATCTACGATGGCTCGGCGTGGGTCGACACGTTCGAATCAGTCGAAGATTTGGCTGATGGCCTCCAAGAAACGATAGACGACAACGAGGCCGACATCGAGGAGATCTTTGCAGATATCGGCGATGTCGGCGATACAAATCTTCAAACTCAGATTGGCGATAACGACGACGAGATCAGTGCAATCACTAGCGATATCGGATCCGTTCCCGACGACACCAATCTCCAAGACCAGGTCGACACGAACAAAATCGGTATCAGTAACAACTCCAGTGATATCGGTAACGTTCCTTGGGGAACTGACCTGCAAACCCAAGTCGACACCAACGCCGACGATATCAGCGACAACGCGAGCGATATCGGATCTGTTCCCGACGACACCAATCTCCAAGACCAGGTCGATGTTCTCGGAGGTGATCTCGACGATCTCGAAGATGATGTTGGAGACGTTGGACAATACGATCCCGATCTGGCCACACAGATCGATAATCTCGATGGTGGTATTACTGATCTCGAAGGTGATCTCGACGCTCTCGAAGATGATGTTGGAGACGTTGGACAATACGGCCCCGATCTGGCCACACAGATCGATAATCTCGATGGTGATATTACTGATCTCGAAGGTGATCTCGACGCTCTCGAAGATGATGTCGGAGACGTTGGACTATACGACCCCGATCTGGCCACACAGATCGTCAATCTCGAAAATGACATCGATGGTTTTGATGGAGTTTCTGGCCTCAAATCCGGCACAGAATATATAGAAAGAGTCCAAGCAGAGGATCTAGATGAAGATATGCACGACGGGAGAAATGGCTACATAACGTATGACTTGGTAGAAGAAACGTTTGACTTCGATTCTACAATACATTAGTATACGCTACCATTGAAACTCAGCCATGGACAAGCATCGAACACTATTATGGCGGTGTGATCACGACTAACATAAACTCGAGCGGTACTGTCACTGGTTTCTTTATTATGAACTGGGAGTCGGAAGTTAAAGTTTCGATTTCATACATGTACTATTGAAGTTAACATAAATAGGAACGTACGTGGTGTCAGTAAACTCGGCAGTATATAAATGAAAAACAATAATCACGTGAAATACACTTATGTGTAGATTTACAGACGATTCTTGGGAGGCAGGTGAAGGCAGCTATCAAACCGTCAAAAGGTTCATCGCGTATGGTGATGATAGATAAGTGTACACACAGGATCTGAAGGATTTCAATACAGTAATATCCGTCACACTACTTTCGGCTTCGCGGGAAAATGGGTTGGACGACCTTGGGACCGGTTGCTGGACGTAACGGATAGAGCTAATTCCCGCATCCAAACCACCCTACTCGGCGATTACTCCGGGTTACAATACTAAGAAACGAACTGTCCCGTGTTGCAATGATCGACTAACAGCGACTTTCAGCGTCGACACTGATTGGTTGGCTGCCGCCCACAACGAGCCGATCATCGACCCGCTGGAACCGCTCGATTGCGTCGAACCACACATCGCTGATCACCACTTTCGATACCCCGTCGACCCACTGAGATCACTCTGTAGAACTCACGCCTCGATAGTCGAAACGACCGCCTGAAACACCGAAATCGCGCGTTTAGCCTCCGCGCCATCCTCGACAAACACGAGCGTCCGCGGTGGGTCGGCCGCTTTCGGTCGAACCCGAAACCCCGTGTCGGCGGCCGACTCGGCCGCAGTGTCGGGAGCGACCCCGAACTCGATGCGGGCGCGGTCGGGCTGGACGAACACGCTCGTGAGGATCGTCCGCTCGGCGTCGGCGTCGACCGTCGCCTTCCCGCGCGGGCCGACCGTGATGGCGTCGGGCTCGGAGACGTGCGCAACGCGGTAGGCGAGCGCGCCGTCGGCTGTCGGTTCGACATCGGGGCTGGCGTCGACCACTACCACGGAAGCGAGTCGATCGCGGTCGCCGGTGAGCTCCGAGGCGAGCAGTTGAGCGATCCGGGTGCCATCGCGGAGTCGATCCTGTACCATACAGGTGGTCTGTTCGCCGCGCGTTAATCGCCTTCGAGTTCCGCACGGACCGTCTCGACGACACCCGTACAGTCGACGCCGTTGCGTCGGGCGACGAGCACGGCGGCCGTTTCGAGCGTTACTCCGAGTCGGCGCTGGGTGTCGTTGGTCGAGGCCACTGCCTCCTGTTTGGACAACCCACCGGCCTCCATCAGCGCCAACAGCTGTTCGAACGTCGACTGCTCGCGCAGAATGTCGGTGCTCGGGGTGAACCCCTCGGGGATTTCAACGGCGTCGACATCGAACGTCGGCCGGAGGTCGCCGTCGGGGTCGTCGGTCGAAAGCAGTCCGCGACCGACCGCGACGTCGATCAACCGTTTGGCTTGGTCGGGCGAGAACCATTCGCGGTCGAGCGAGAGCGCGACGACGAACTCGCCTTCACCCAGCGATCGAGTTCCCTGCTGGCGGAAGGGAACGGCGACGGCGATCTGGAGACTCATACCGAGAAAATCGTCGACAGGGAACTAAAGCTTCCGACGTTCGTCCCGAGACAGACTACCGATCACGAACGGCCGCGAGATCGGCGTGCGTGTTGATGTTGTCGAACACCGTCGGTCCGACGTGGGCGTCGACGACGCGTTCGTCGACGACCAGCGGGTCAAGCCGCGAGACGAACGCGTCGAGTCGGTCTACCCCTGTTGCCTCGGCTTCGCGGCAGGCAGCCCTGGCCGCGCGAACGTGGACAACCGCTGGCAACGGCTGGATTTGGCCGTCGAACCGGGCGACAGCACCGGTCCGGGTTCGCGCCCGGGAGAAGAGAAAATCGAGAAAGGCCGCCGGAACTGACGGCATGTCACAGGCGACCACGGCCGCATACGTCGACGTCGTCTCGGCAAGCGCCGTTCGGAGACCAACCAGTGGCCCTCGGTCGGGAACCGGATCGACCGCGAACCGGACTGCGAACTCCTCAAGCGCTGCAGCGAACGCCTCGCGCTGGTCGCGCCGGCAGTTGACGACGAGTTCGTCGACCGCTGGCGCGAGCGAACTCACGACGTGCCACAGCAGTGGCTTGTCATCGAGTGGCGCAAGCGCCTTGTCGACGGTCGGAAACCGTGTCGACTGACCGCCGGCGAGCACGATGCCCGCGCGGCCCGTGTCGATGGTTCGGTGGTGCGAGATGGGGTCTGTGGTGGCTGAGTTGTCATCCATTGGCAGCAGGGCGGTGTCGGAACGGTGAATCGTTCATGCGAGTCCCAAAGACACTGTTGGTACCTGTATGACCATACGTATACTAACTGTGTTAAAAACATTGTTTCTGTTCTCTATTCAGCCTACTACTAATCATCTATGTTGAAATTTCGTTTACAAGGAACTGGATACCAATTCGAAGAGTGTGGTGCTGCGGAACACGATGCAGGTTCCCGACATCAACTCGTGTGCGGTGGTGACACGCGTCGACAGCTTCGGGGCTTCGACGGTCTTAAGCGACCCTGGTGCTAATCTGTGTGGGATGAGTGACCCGGCTTTGGACGTGGTCGAATTCGTTCTGACGACCCATCTGTACAACGAAACGCGGTCGTTGGACGAAAACGATCTTCCGCCTCGGTTCAGACAGGTGTTTTGGACCGAGAACCGTTCGTCCGACGAGACCGAACAGACCGTGACAGCCGAGCCACAGCCGCCAGGTGGTATCGAGCGGCCGTTGCGAGCCACCGAGTCGGTGATTCGCACCGCGACGGGCGTCGACCGGCCCTGGGAAGCCGTCTCCAGTCTGCTGTTCACCCAGCAGGACGAGTTCTCCGGCGAGACCACGCTGACCCAGCCCGAGATGGCGATCGAGTGGTATCTCGACCGGGCTGACGCCGAGCGAATCAGCACGAATCCGACAATCGTGTCGGCTGTCGAAGACAAACCGTCGGTCGATGTGAGCTACGAGGAGGCTCGCGAGAACAACCGACCGATTCAGGCCGACCGTGTGTGGATCGATGCGCTCCTGTCGCAGTACTTCGACGATGATGACGACGCCGAGATGCTCGATCTCGTCTCTGTCCGCGCACCGGAAGAAATCGAGATGCAGCTCGACGATCTCGTGTTGACCGGCGATCAGGAAGGCGAGATCCTCAAGATCGTCAAGGCGATCGAACACCGCGAGTATCTCGCTTCGATCGGACTCAGAGAGATCGGTAAACTGCTGTTCGTCGGCCCACCTGGAACTGGCAAAACGACTATCTCACGCGCGTTGGCGCACGAACTCGGCTTGCCGTTCGTCGAGGTCAAGCTTTCGATGATTACGAGCCAGTATCTCGGCGAAACAGCGAAAAATGTCGAAAAGACGTTCGAGGTCGCAAAGCGCCTGTCGCCGTGTATCCTCTTTATCGACGAGTTCGACTCGGTTGCCAAAACCCGCCGGTCGGACGAACACGCCGCGCTCAAACGCGCAGTCAACACCCTGCTGAAGTCGATCGACGACATCTCGCTGATCCGCGACGAAGTCCTTTTGATCGGCGCGACCAACCATCCAGACCAGCTCGACGCGGCGGCCTGGCGGCGGTTCGACGAGATCGTCAACTTCCCGAAACCCGACCGCGGAATGCGCGCGGACATTCTGGAAGTCGTCACCCGACGGATGGAGATCGCCGACTTCGATCCTGACGAAGTCGCCAGCCAGACCGAGGGGCTGACCGGCAGCGACCTCCGGATGGTGCTCCGCGAGGCGGTTCTCGAAGCGCTGACCGAAGAACGGATGACGCTGACCCAAGCCGACCTGCTCGATGCGGTCGCGGACTTCGAAGAGCGAGACAATCTCAAGAACATGGATATGATCGACGGCGACGGAGCGACACTCACCGGCAGTGGGAGCGGTCACGATCATGAACATGATCACGAGCATGACCACGATCACAATCATGACGGCCGCAACGGCCACGAGGAATCGACCGGCGATGCAGCCTCGAAAGGTGACGAACAAACCGTCGACGCCAAGCCACAGGACCAGGCCCACTGAGATGAGCCACCCACGGCAACGACGATGCTAGTCACGCTATTAGGGACGGGCGATACGACGGGTACCCCGACAGTCGGCTGTGAGTGTGAAACCTGTCAGCGCGCCCGAGAGCAGGGCATCGAACGGAGCCGGTTTTCGGTCCACATCGAAAACGAACGCACCGACGAATCGATACTCATTGATTTGAGCCCGGACTTTCGCCACCAGTTTCTCGACGCAGGCGTCGACCTCCCGGATGCGGCGGTTATCTCCCACATCCATTTCGACCACATCGACGGGTTAGGAAATGCCTACCGGGTGTTCGATTCGCTACCGGTGTACGCCGCAAACGAGGTCGACCCCGCAACTGGCGAGTCGGTCGCCGAAACCATCCGTGAAAAGTACCATTATCTCGACACGGTATCGGTCCACGACGTCACGCCGTTCGAATCAGTCGAAGTCTGTGGGCTCGAACTCACGCTCGTTCCGGTCGACCACCCGCCGCTACTGTGTTATGGGCTGGTTGTCGAAGATCCCGAGACGGGCGCGAAACTCTCGCTGTCGGGCGACACCAGCTACGACGTTCCGACCGAGTCCCGAAAGCGACTCGCCGACCCGGATCTGTTTTTAGTCGACGGTATCGTTCCCGCCTCGCTGTGTGAGTATCATCCAATCGGTGGCAAAGACCACGACGCCGGGGGGATTCCACGGACGTTCGGCACCAAACATATGACCCGTGAAGGCGCACTCTCGATGGCGGAAGCGCTCGATGCAGGGATGACACGGGTGGTCCACACGGCCCATTTTTATCCCGCGGACGAAGCTTTCGACGAACCACTGGCGGTCGACGGCGAACGCTACCGACTCACCGCGAGCGGCGTCACACGGCTCGATACGGAGCCACCGCGCCACCGGTAGGAAACGCCTACTCTCAGTAGCCTCTTTCTACTGTTCGAGAATCTCGACGAGGTTCCCGTCCGGATCCCGCACGAAGCAGATCCGAGTCCCGGTGTCAGTGGTCTGGGGCCGACTCACCGTCTCGACAGTCGACGACAGTTCAGCGTACAGGTCATCGAGTGAATCGACGTCGAAACCAATGTGCGTCGTTCCGGTCGCGTTGAGCTGTGGCTCTGAGACGCCTTCGATCTGTGGGTCATACTCGACGAGTTCGATTCGGATCTCGCCGCCATCGAGGTGGGCAAAGCGTGCGTTCGCTCCCTCAACGCCGACGGCCGTCTCGAATGCCTCGCCAGCAACCTCGAATCTAGCGCTGACCGAGAGTCCGAAGACCGTTCTGTAAAAGTCGACCGAACGGTCGAGATCGCTGACAGTGAGTCCAACGTGGTGTGTCTGTACGTCAGCCATATCTTAGGTGCTCCGGCTAGCAACCAAAGCGTATCGAATCGAATGCCTAAGAGATGCTCCAGTCCCTCTCGCAGTAACCACTGCATACCGGTGGTTGGTTGGGGGTCTCGACCGTCTAGGTCAGGAGGGCGATGGTGTTGGTCATCTCTGGGACCGTTCACAAAGCACAACCAGTAGTATGTGCAGTACCGTCGGTCGATTACACTGACTACTGGCCGTCTAACAAAAGGTCTGATCGGCCGTCGACGAACTATGTCTTTGAGACGGGCGGTCTCGTTCAGGAGGCCGTATCGGCAATCAACGTTCCGTATGAGACCGACTAGGGCGGGATGGCAGTGAGGCAGTCGCCCAACCAGAACCGCTTTGCGTCTTCTCGAACACCTCTGAGTATGCAAACAGTCGTGCTTGCGGCGGGAGAGGGTACACGAATGCGCCCGCTGACGGCCTCCCAACCGAAGCCGATGTTGCCGGTGGCGGGCAAACCGCTGCTCGAACACACACTCGATCGGGCGGTCGAGGCGGGAGCCAGCCGGCTGATCGTCGTCGTCGGCTACGAGTCCAACCGCGTCCAAGACCACTTCGGCAGCCAGCACCACGGCGTCGACATCGAATATGCGGTCCAAGCCACCCAGCGGGGAACGGCAGACGCGGTCAGTGCAGCCGCGCCACTGCTCGTCGACGAGCCGTTTGTCGTGCTTAACGGAGACTCGCTCTACGATCAGGAGTCGCTCGACACGTTGTACAGCAACGGCCCCGCCGTCGGCTCCTATCGGGTCGACAATCCCAGTGCCTACGGCGTACTTCAACTGAGTGAACAGGACGACAGCCGGATCACCGGTGTCGTCGAAAAGCCGGCGAACCCGGCGTCGAACCTGATCAACACCGGGGCGTACGTCTTTCCGGCGGCCGCCATTGACCTGCTTGAAGTCGAGCAGTCCGAACGCGGCGAGTTGGAGCTGACTGATGTGGTCGAAGCGGTCTGCAACCGGGTTTCGGTGACGGCGGTTCCGTTCGACCGGTGGCTGGATGTCGGTCGACCCTGGGAGCTGCTGGCGGCTAACGAGTGGTTACTCGAAACCCTGTCGAGCCGGTGTGATGGCGACTGCAGCGAACGATCAGATCTCAGTGACAGTGTCGTCATCGAAGCGGGTGCAACCGTCAAATCCGGCGTGACGATCGAAGGTCCCGTTTACATAAGCGAGGGTGCGACCGTCGGGCCGAACGCCTACGTCCGTGGGTCGACGTATCTCGGCCCAGGTGCCAAAGTCGGCCACAGTGTCGAGATCAAAAACAGCATTCTGATGGCCGACGCCACCGTCGGCCACCTCTCGTACGTCGGCGACAGTATCCTGGGCCAGCGGGTCAACTTCGGAGCTGGCACGAACGTGGCGAACCTCAGACACGACGGCGAGCCGGTCAGACAGACCGTCAAAGGCGAGCGCGTTTCTACCGACCGGCGGAAGTTCGGCGTTATCGTGGGCGAAGACGCCAAAACTGGAATCAACACCGGCCTGAATGCGGGCGTCGTGCTCGGTGCATCGGCGAAGACAGCGCCGGGCGAGGTTCTCATGCGTGATCGCTGGGAGTAGGCGCTGACTACTGCAGCGAACGCACCCGTTCGACGGCTTTTTCGCAGAGTCGGTTGGCCGCAGCCTCGCTTCGGGCCTCGGCGGTGACCCGAATCAATGGCTGTGTGCCGCTGGCGCGAACGAGGAACCAGCCGTCGTCGCTTTCGACCCGAACACCGTCGGTCGTGTCGACGTGCTCGAACTCCGCCCGGACGTGGTCAGCCACGCGATCGATGACGGCCTGTTTGTCGTCGACCGTGATGTTCTCTCGATACAGTGGGTAGCGCTCGATCTCGTCGATCCGTGTGGACAGTAGGCCCTGACTACCGACGAGGGCAGCGAGTTTACACGCTGCCAGCGGGCCATCCGGACACAGCGTCTCGTCGGGCCAGATCCACGCCCCCGAGGGCTCACCACCGAACACGGCCGCTGGGTCTGCTGCGGCCTCCGCGACGAACACATCGCCAACCTTAGTCCGAACCAACTCGCCTCCAGCGGCTTCAACCGCATCGTCGACACAGAGGCTGGTGTCGACCGGAACCGCGACGACACCACCGGCCTCGCGGACCGCACGCTGGGCGAACAGGGCGAGCAGTACGTCTTTCGGAACGAACGTTCCAGTTTCGTCGACCGCCAGCATCCGGTCGGCGTCGCCGTCGTGGGCGATGCCGAGATCCGCATCGGTCGAACCGACCTGTGCACAGAGCGCGGTCAGCGTTTCAGCCGTGGGTTCGCTGGGTCGTCCCGGAAACGAGCCGTCGGGCTGAGCGTTGAGTGTCGTGACGTGGGCGCCCAGCGAGCCGAGCGCCGAGGCGGTGACGCCGCCGACGCCGTTGCCGACGTCGACCACGATCTCGAGACCAGCAATGCCATCGGAGTCGACCGCGTCGACGAGGGCCGCCTCGTGGGATGCGGTGGCGGTCGAATCCGCACGACGGTCGCCTGATTCGTCCCACGAGGCGAACGCGTAGGCCTCTTCGTCGACGATTTCGGTGATACGGTCGCGGCGGTCGGTATCGAATGCCTGTCCCGAAGGTGTCCAGAGCTTGATTCCGTTGTCGGGGGCGGGGTTGTGTGAAGCGGTGATGACGACACCAGCATCAGCACCGAGACGGCTGATGCTCCGTGCCAGTGTCGGTGTCGCAACCCGACCGAGATCAATCACGTCGGTTCCGCACTCGGCCAGTCCAGCCGCGACCGCATCGGCCAGAAACCGACCGCTGTCGCGGGCGTCACGGCCGATGAGGACCGTCGAGGCACCGTCGGTGGCCACCGCTCGTCCAATCGAGAGCGCGAGCTCCGCGGTCACTGTCTCGCCGACGGGGCCGCGGACCCCACTTGTTCCGAACATACCACTCATGTCACGGCCACCCACATTAGTTACTCGACAGCTACGTGGCCTGCGCGACCGTATCAGCCACGTACAGAGATACTGTAAGCGGTATGTCGATATTTGTATTCACTGTTTGGTGAATAGTAACGAGGCCATACACTGGCCGTAGAGACCGTTTTCTATCACCGCAAGGAAAGAGTATAAGGTCACAGAGACAGGTTGGCATGGTATGGACGCAATTGTTCTTGCCGGAGGCTATGCGACCCGAATGTGGCCGATTACACGGAACCGACCGAAGATGCTGCTACCGGTCGGCGACACGACAGTGATCGACAAAACGCTCGAACAACTCGAAAACGAAGAAGATATTTCCGACGTATATATAAGTACGAACGAGGCGTTTGCCGCCGATTTCGCCAGCTACGTCGACGAACAGGGCTACGAGAAACCCGAGCTCTCGGTCGAAGACACGAGCGACGAGGACGAGAAGTTCGGCGTCGTCGGCGCGCTCGCCCAACTGATCGACCGCGAGGGACTCGAAGACGATCTGCTCATCATCGCTGGCGACAACATGGTCGGCTTCGATATCGCCGACTTCGTCAGCTTCTTCGAGGAAAAAGAGTCGCCTGTGTTGGCAGCCTACGACGTCGGCGACCGCGAGCGCGCCAAATCTTACGGTCTCGTCGAACTCGATGGCGAGGAAGTCGTCGACTTCCAAGAAAAGCCCGACGAGCCCAAGACCACGCTCGCCTCGATCGCGTGCTACGCCTTCCCGGCCGATGTGCTACCGCAGTTCGATACCTATCTCGCGGACGATCAGAACCCCGACGAGCCGGGCTGGTTCCTCCAGTGGCTCCAGAACCGCCAGTCGGTGTACGCCTTCACGTTCGACGACATCTGGTTCGATATCGGCGAGGCCGCCGCGTATCTCGACGCTGTCGACTGGAACCTCAGTGGCGAGCCGCTGGTTGCCGACGACGCAACGGTCGAAAACAGCGAGCTAAACGGGTCGACGCACGTCATGTCCGGGGCAACCGTCACGGATTCGACACTCACTGACTCGCTTGTCTTCCCCGACGCTACCGTCGAGAACGCCGAACTCGTCGAGACTGTCTTCGACGAGAAGGCGAGTATCGACGGGATCGACCTTTCGGCGAGTCTGATCGGTGCGTACAGCCAGCTCAGCGACGAGTAAGGGTACGCTACCAGAAGTAGGAAGTTCCTACCATTGCAGTAACCCGCTATTCTGTGTTTTCGACGCCGGTGATCTCGAACCGTGCACCCTCAGACGAGCTCTCGGTGACAGTGATCTTCCAGCCGTGGCCTTCGACGACCTGTGTCACGATCGCGAGACCGAACCCGGTGCCATCCTCGCTCGTGGTGTAGCCGGTCTCGAAAACGGTTTCGCGGTCGGCTTCCGGGATCCCCGGTCCGTCGTCTTCGAGAAAAAGCCCGTTTCGAGTTCGCCCACTGTGACGGTAACCTCGGACCCTGCGTGGTCGACGGCGTTGCGAATCAGGTTTTCGAACAGCTGTCGTAGTCGGCTCGGATCGGCGAGAATCGTCTGGTCGGTCTCGGTCCTGAGGGTCGCTGATTTCGTGTCTACGGTATGCCAGCAGCGTTCGGTGAGCTCCGCTATGTCGACCGATTCGTACTCGCCGACGGCCTGGCCCTCGCGGGCGAGCATCAGTAGATCGTCGATCAGGGTTCGCATCCGGCGGTGAGCCTCCTCGATGTGGTCCAGCTGATCGCTTTCACACTCTCGCTTGGCCAACGCGATCCGTCCAGCCATCACCGAAAGCGGGTTTCGAAGATCGTGGCTCACCGTCCCGACGAACGCATCGAGTTGGTCGTTCTGCTGTTGAATTCGGTGTCGAGAGCTCTCCAACTCGCTGACATCATTCAGCACGACCGCGTACCCCCGTTCGGTGTTCCAGTCGGTAATCCGCGAGACAGCCACCGAGTAGTGACGCTGGCGGCCCGCTATCACGATCGTCACTGGTTCGTCGGGAACAACAACCCCTGTCGGCGTGATGATCACCGACGCAAGCTCGGGAAATACGGTTGCAAGTGGGTCACCCAGTTGGTCTGCGGTCAGTGTTTCGACGAGGTCTGTGGTTGCCGTGTTGAAGTCGACGATCCGAAACCGGGTATCGAGCGCAATGTAGGGGTCGACGAGATAATCGAGAGTCTCGTCACGGGCGACGGCTGAGAGCGTTCCCTCGCCGAACCGGAGCGTCGAATACCCGACAGCGAGCGCGTGGGTAGAGCCAGTGAATGCGTAGTACTCGTAGGTCGGCACCAACAGGAGATCAGCGTGCGAGAGCGCGACAGGAACGAGCCCGAGGACGCCACCAACCATGAGAACGACGACGAGACGCCGTTGTTGACGCCGTGACCTGAAGAACAGCTCTGCGAAGTAGTAGACCAGCGTTCCGAGCGCACCGAAGCTGAACACGACCGCCAGCAGCCACCCTGGGCCGTACTCGACGGTGAACCGCGGAAACGGCGCGGTCGGAAAGTCGACCGACCGCCAGTAGAGGCCGTGAAATGGCCCCGTAAAAACGAGGAGCGCCAAGGCGGCGTAGATGACGGTCGCGACCCGACATAACCGATTCGTCACGGGGTTCCGCCCGGAGTAGGCCGTAGCGAACAGATAGGTGAAATAAATGGCTGACAGCCCCACGAACGCCCACAACACGAACAGTAGATAGGCAGTTGGCTGGTGTGTCACGGTGACCGACACTGCCGACAGCACCGACCACACCGAGAAGTTCCCCATCCAGAGGCCGAACCACCGTTTTGACGAGAGGTCGGTGGCGGTAACCACCCAGTAGGCGAGCACACCGGTTTCGACTGCGGTGGCCGCGTGACCACCGAAGTGGAGAATATGAAGGAGAGCGTCGGAAACTATTCAGTATGTGCACCTATTACGAACTGTTATTTAATCTCTGATTTTCGATTATCAGACATGATTCTACCCGTTGGGAGATATCCATCGCCCACGATCCCTCACGCCATGTCGGCCTGCTGGGTGACGACGGTGACCGGCACGTCGACGCCCGTCCGCTCGCGGATCCGTTCGTGGATCACACTGGCGTCCGGCGGCGAGTCGCCAGCGGCGTGGATCGTCACCCGACTCGGCTCCTGGGAGATCAGTTCGGCGCGGTATTCGACGTCGACGGCCAGCAGCTCGTCGGTGGTCTCTTCGGCAACCGCTTCGACCGCGGTCTCGAACGCCATGTTGTCACGGGCATCGAGCGAACTCGCCGCCAGAAACGACGTGAGAACGAGCACGGTGAGGCCGAAGGCGACGAGTCGACTGAGGGCGACATGCCGGGCCTGTCTGGCGTCGTACCAGTGGGTCGGGGTGTAGCGTTTGAGCCAGATCGCGACGATCCCGGCGACGTTGATCGACAGCAGATTGACGAGGACGAGCACGCCCGCCCCGATGGCGAGCCGGGAGTCGGCGTAGGCGATGCCGAGGCCGACCGAGGCTGCCAGGGGAATGAGCGCGACGGCGATCATCACACCGACCAGCGCCTCGTCGGCCCCCGAGGTCAACGCCAGCGCGCCAGCGGTGCCGGCTCCGAGTGCGACTGCCAGCGCGAGCAGGCCGGGATGGGCGCGTTCGGCGATCTGGGCGATCAGTAGTAGATCGAGATCCGGCGCGAGCGCCAGCCGGTAGACGGCCGCCGCGACCGTGCCGCTGAGGATAGCGACGACGAGACCGACGGCCTGCGAGCGAATGCCGTCCCAGAACAGTTCGTCGTCGTTGATGACGGTGCCGACACAGGAGGCCATCGCAGGGCCGATCAGCGGGGCGATTACCATCGAGCCGACGACGACCGCCGCGCTGTTCTGTAGCAGGCCCGCGGTGGCGACGACCGCGCTGATCACCGTCAGCGCCAGAAAGTTCGGTGTGCTCCGTGAGAGACCCCGCGCCTTGGTCCGGAGTTCATCCCGTGAGATCCGGACGTCCTCGGGCGTCTCGTTTTCGGACTCCTGCTGCTCGAACTGCTCGGAGACGATGGTCTCGACGTCGCTGATCACCATGTAGCCGTCGCGCTCAACGCCAACCGCCCGGAGGTTCTCAATGATCGACTCGACATCGTCGGACTCGGCAGGAATGTAGACGATGTCGCTGTACGAGGAGTCCGAGGTCTCCTCGGCCATGGCGTACTCGATCTCCTCGCGGTCGAGAACGTCGACCACCGTCTGTCGTTTCCCCTCCGGAATGAGTGTCTGGATTAGGCGCATAGGTCAGTCGGCGGCCGTGGGCTGGCTGTGTCGGTTCGGCATGAGCCTTTCGAGAACCTCCGAATACTGCATAAGAACGGTTCCGAGAATGCTCATCGAGAGCACGTAGCCGACTGCGAACGCAGGAATCGTTTGGGTGAACACCGTGCCGGTTCCCGCGGCGGCGATCGTCGCGATAATGAGCGAGAACTCCCCGCGAGTCACCATTCCGGCACCGACCCGAACCGACCGCGTGTGGCTGAGCCCATAGCTCTGGCCGCTCCAGTAGCCACTGATCAGTTTGCTCGGCGTCGTCACAACGACTGCGACGGCCAGTATCCCGAGCACGCCGCCGAACACGAGTGGGTCGGTGATGAGCCCGATCCAGAAGAAGAACACCGCCGCAAACAGATCTCTGACCGGTTCGAGTAGTGTCTCCAGTTCGTGAACGTGGCTGGTCGAACTGAACGCCATGCCGATGAAGAAGGCCGCGACCGCCTCGCTCACGCCGACCGCAAGCGCCGCACCCGCGACGAGTACGGTGAGGCCGACCGCCCGAAGGAGAAAGTACTCGCGGGAATCCGTTCGCAACAGTCGTTCAAACATGTCGGAACCGTACTGAACGAGCACCAATAGCCCGATGATAAACGCGATGGCAATCCCTACTGACCGGGTTGCCTGGCTGAGGTCACCACCGCCGATCACAATCGCCGAGACGACCGCGAGATACACCGCGATAAACAGATCCTCGAAGACGAGTGTACCGAGCATCGGGTCCGACTCCTCGTTGGCGATCCAGCCCAGGTCGATCAGTGATTTCGTGATGATCGCGCTCGAGGAGATGTAGATGATGCCCGCCATCAGCAGTGCGGCGACCAGCTCTCCGAAAAAGTAGTAGCCGAGCGCGAAGCCGACCGGGAAGTTGACGGCCAGATCGATCAGCCCGACTTTAGCGATCCGATCGAGGTTGTCGAGCAGGCGGTCGAGATTGAATTCCAAGCCCAAAAAAAAGAGCAGAAAGACGATGCCGAGTTCCGCACCGATCTCGATGAACTCGGTTTCCTGGATCGCGGGTAGGCCGAGTCGACCGATGACGAACGGACTAGATACCATCCCGGCGATGATGTAAAACGGGATCACCGACAGCCCGATCCGATTGGCAACAACGCCGCACAGCGCGGCGACGCTGATCATCACGCCTACTTCTAACAGGAGGGTACCCGAAGCCATGTAACAGTATCCGAGTCTGAGAGTTCCGCCCGTATAAGCGTGTGCGAATCGCGGTCGATCGTTTTTCGACCGTTTCGGCTGGTTCTCACCGTCGACCGGATGAATACTTATGACTCGCTCGGTACAGTATTCGGTATGGATATTTACGAGACGGACCTCCCTGGGGTCGGAAAACGGTTCGAACTCCCGGTTCACGACGGGTCGGCACTCGTCGTGGTCGTCCACAACACCGGCAAACACGAGATATTTAAAAAAGAAGACGAGGACGCGGACGCCGACCGCATTATCGAACTCAGCGAGGACGAGGCCAAGGCGATCGGCTCGATTCTCGAAGACGTCCACTTCCAGCCCAGCGAGATCGATATGAGTTCGACGATGATCGGCGGCGATACCGTCATCGAGTGGTACACGCTCGACGGGAGCTCGCCGCTCGTGGGCAAAACGCTCAAAGAAAGCGAGATCAGGGACGAAACCGGCGTCACCGTTATCGCGGTCGAACGGGGGCCGGACGCCTATCCCAGCCCATCGCCGACGTTCAGGCTCGAAGCCGACGACATACTCGTGACAATCGGCCGAAGCGACGAACAGGCTGCCCTCGAAGCGATGCTCTCGTCGACCGTCACCGACGAACCGAGCGATTGACACGGCTGGCACTCCAAGTATGGGTATGGCTGAGACGAACTTCCGCGAATTCGTGCGTTCGGACACCATTCTGCTGGCGATCGTGTTGTTCGTCGGTATCGCCGGCTCGGGGGTTGCCCGCTGGTGGCTTGGAACGCTCGGATTAGACACGGTCGGCGCAATCGTCTTCGTGATGGGGTACGGCGGTATGGTGTTCGTTCTCTGGTACGGTTGGATTCGGCCGCTGGATATTAGTGGGCCACAGTAGCTTGCCGCTGGGCTGAGATCGTAGCTCGGCGGCAGGGTGGCCAGCCGAATAACGGAAGTTTAATGCGCGTTTCACTGCGACCTACGAATAAGAATGCTGCCGCTACAGCTCGTCGACCAGTTCCTGTTGAACTACGACATCGGGCAGGTCCTACTGCTAGGGTTCGTTCTGACGACCGTTGGGGCACTGCCGCTCAAATCCCAGCAACTGATCGGCCTGAACACGATCCTCTTCGGTGTGATATTTATTATGACGCCCGTATCGATGCTGAACTCGACCGCCTACCTGTTTTTGGGGCTCACACTGATGATCGTCGGCCCACTGGTGTACGTCACCGCCAAGGAGTAATCGCGTGTCGACACTGACCGCTGTCGATCGACCGCGCCAGCCATATGGCACGCGCCGGTCGGGTTCGCTATCTTTTTTATACAACTGCGATAACCCAGCCGCATGATTACGGTTCGAGCGCCAGCGACGAGCGCCAATCTCGGCAGCGGGTTCGACGTGTTCGGTGTCGCGCTCGATCGGCCCGCCGACGTGATCCGCGTCGAACGCGCCGAGCGCACATCGCTCGAAATCACGGGCGTCGGCAGCCAGTATATCCCGACCGACCCGGAGCGGAACACGGTCGGTGCGGTGGTCGACGCGCTCGACGCGCCCGCACGCATCGAGATCGACAAAGGGGTTCGGCCCTCGTCGGGGCTCGGCTCGTCGGCCGCGAGCGCGGCGGGCGCGGCGGTCGCGCTCAACGAACTGTACGACCGTGGCCTCACGCGCGAGGAACTCGTCCCGATCGCCGCCGAAGGCGAGGCGGTCGTCTCGGGAGCTGCCCACGCAGACAACGTCGCGCCGTCGATTCTCGGCGGCTTTACGATTGCGACCGCACAGGGCGTCCACTCGGTCGACGCTGACATACCACTGGTCGCCTGTCTCCCCGAGATTGCCGTGTCGACGCGGGATGCCCGCGGCGTCGTCCCCGAAACCGCGAGTATGGAGCAACTAGTCGAAACCGTCGGCAACGCCGCCACGCTCACGATGGGGATGTGTCAGTCCGATCCCGAACTCGTCGGCCGCGGCATGGCCGATCCGCTCGTCACGCCCGCCCGTGCGAAGCTCATTACGGGCTACGAGGAGGTCGAAGCGGCGGCCCGCGAGGCCGGCGCGGTCGGCGTCACCGTCAGTGGAGCCGGCCCCTCGATGCTCGCAGTCTGTCAGGAAACTCAGCGTCGAGCTGTCGCGACTGCGATGCTCGATGCGTTTGCAGCAGAAGGAATCGAAGCACGAGCCTACCAGACGCGAGTGAGTCGGGGCGCGACGCTGTTTTGAATTAGGAACTACCTACTACCGCTCAGACGCCGCGGCCCTGGAGCCGCTCTTCTTCCGGAATCGTGTCATTAGCCTGTCCTTTCATGCCACCACCGGCGGTGGTTGCGATCTCGGCGAGGCGCTCGGGGTCGTCCCAGTTCGAGACAGCGTCGACGATGGCGTTGCCCATCTGTTCGGGCTCCTCGGCACCGAAGATTCCTGAGCCGACGAAGATCCCGTCACACTGGTGGTGCATCATCAGCGCAGCATCCGCCGGCGTCGCGATTCCGCCTGCCGCGAAGTTGACGACGGGGAGTCGACCCATCTCAGCGGTCTCGTGAACGAGTTCGCGGGGTGCACCGTGTTCGCGAGCCCACTTTTCGCGTTCCTCGAAGTCGAGGCCTTCGAGCGTGCGGATCTGGTTCATCATCGTTCGCTGGTGTTTTACCGCCTGGTTGACGTCGCCAGTGCCGGCTTCGCCCTTCGTGCGGATCATCGCTGCACCCTCGTGGATGCGCCGCAGCGCTTCGGGGAGATTGCGCGCGCCACAGACAAACGGCGAGGTGAACTCGCGTTTGTCGATGTGGTACTCGTCGTCGGCAGGCGTGAGCACTTCCGACTCGTCGATCATATCTACGCCCAGGGCTTCGAGAATCTGGGCCTCGGTGTGGTGTCCGATGCGGGCTTTGCCCATGACGGGAATCGAGACCTCGTCGATGATCTCGGTGACGTTCGCGGGATCGGGCATCCGTGCGACGCCGCCGCGTTTGCGGATGTCCGCTGGGACGGCTTCGAGCGCCATCACCGCGACCGCCCCGCAGTCCTCGGCGATCCGTGCTTGCTTACGCGTGACGACATCCATAATGACGCCACCTTTCTGCATCTGTGCGAAGCCGCGTTTGACCAGTTCGGTGCCGCGCCGAAGCGTCTCGAGGTCAGTCGGGTCCGACATACCTTACATTGGGTGTGAGCACACTTAACGCGTGTTCTTCGGACGCCTCTCGACGCCTTGGTCGACCGAATTCCCGGCCTCTCATCGAGAAAAGTGGCACGTATACAACACATATATATTAACCATATCTACCAGATGTAGTAGTAGGGATCAGTTACTGAATCTGTAACTGGCCAGTACGGCTAACTACTTCTTACTAATACCTATTCAGAACGGTACACTGGGTATGAGACGCCCACAGGAGCCATCGGTGCTAATCCCAACGGGATTCGATTCGAGTAGCTACTCGTGTGTCCGATCGCTGGCTCGACAGGGCATCAACACGATCGTCGCCTCCGAACACACCGACGTGCCTGCGGCCGCCTCTCGGTTCTGTGACGAGCGTCACCTGATTCCGTCGGCCTACGAGGACTTGCTGGCCTACAAGGACGCACTGGTCGGCATTGCGGCTCGCCCGGACGTGAAGACGATCGTTCCGATTCGTCCACACGACCCCTATCTGTTCGCCAGGTACGCCGAGGAGTTTAACCACTACGTCGACCTCCCGACGCCCGGCACCGAACTGCTTGGAACCGTCCACGACCGGATGCGACTCGCCACTGCGGCCGAGGCGGCCAGCGTTGCCGTCCCCGAAACCAGACTGCTGACCGACGTCGACGACTGGGATTGCGAACTCATTATCAAATCGCGCTACAACCTCCTGACGGATTCGTACCTGATGGCCTACAGCAACGCCGAGTCCGAGACGGTCAAAACGATCACCCACCTCGATCCAGGTGAGCGTCCCGACACCGACGCAATCATCACGGAGATGAAACACGTACCGATCGTTCAAGAGTACATTCGGAGCGCCGACGAGTACGTCTTCGGCGCGCTCTACGACCACGGCGAGCCGCTGGCGACGTTCCAACACCGCCAGATCCGCGGCGACTCGTACACCGGCGGCGGCGGTGTTTATCGCGAAACGGTCTCGATTCCCGAACTCGAAACCGCGGGCCGAACCCTTCTAGACAGTCTCGACTACCACGGGTTGGCCTGTATCGAGTATATGGAAGACGCCGACACCGGCGAGTTCGTCCTCACCGAGATTAACCCACGGATGTGGCAATCGTTGCCCTGTGCGGTCCAGGCAGGCGCCGACTTCCCGCACTACTACTGGCTCTTGTCGCAAGGAACCCCCGAACTGATCGACCACCACTACGAGGTCGGCTTCGGAAGCCACCTCCTATACGGCGAATTGGGTTACCTCCTGAGCATTCTCCGGGAGGAGTCGCCGCTGGTCGACAAACCGTCGTTTCTCGACGAGCTCCGGGCGGTTGCTCGGTCGTGCTACGAGATGCCGCATTTCGACAACGTCAGGCTCGACGATCCGCTGCCGTTTGTCCGTGGACTCCGACACGTTATCAGAACGAAACAACGCTCCTGACGCAGCAGTCGACAGTAAAAAAACCGCAGTCGGTAGTTCGCTACTCGCGGCCGAACATCTGGCGCATGTTTGGTGAAATTATAGAAATATTCTATAAACATTTATTAATCGACTCTCCATGGATATCCACATGCCCCGGAACGGGAGAGATCAGATCAATATCGCGGTCCAGCCTCAGATCAAGTCCGAGTGGGAGGAGGCCATCGAAGAGACAGGACGTTATGAGTCAATGACGCAGTTAATCCGCGATTCCGTCGAAAACGAATTGAGACGGATCGGATACAAAGACCCTATCACAGAAGATATCCCTCACGGAGGTTCCCAATCGGTCGATATCGATATAAGCGGTCTTGAAGATGAACTCGCAGAAGTGAAGGAAGAGCTTCGCGGCGTGAACCAGCGAATCGAGCGAATCAGCCTCGCCACCGACGCTCAACAGAACACCGAGTTGATGGACTTAGCGAGTAAACTCCACGATGAGCTACCTCGAATCGCTTCCCCTGAAGACTTATCCGAAAAATCACCGATGGAATCTGGTGCATGGGAAGGCCAACCGTGGCGACTTGCACAAGAAGTTGAAAACTCAGAATACGACGTTACCCGCGCGCTGGCACTGCTTGAACAGCAGATGAGCCGTGTCAAGAGTACGACCGTCATCGCCGACGGATCTCCACATAACGTGTATTATGTCCAGCAATAACAGGGCGGATGTCACTTCGGAGGAGCTCACAGGAGCTTGTCGGGATCTCCACGAAAAGTACTGCGCGTTTCTCAAGGGGAGTGGGAAGTCTACGACACTCCAGACCCGGCGATCATGCCTTCGGCAGTGGATGCAACACTGTCAACAGGGAGGAATTGATCCGAAAATTGCCGAAGAAAGCGATGTCCGTGAGTTCATCGATCAGAACCTTCACAAAGCGGATACGATGGTTGGGTCACTACTCTCCACTGTCTCCGTTTTCTATATTTGGGCCTGTAGAGCCTGTCCAAGAAATATCGGCAGAGAACTCACATGACGTAGACCTTATCTAGCAGAAAATCCTGTACAGCGTAAGGATTCACCCGTGACGTTCAATTTTATCCGATACGATCAAGATCAGCAACA
>NZ_JAQFWV010000005.1:0-83906 GCF_056175805.1 Halohasta sp. A2
CACGATCGCCAGATAGCTGAGTTTGGCTCTCTTTTTGTCAACGCTACTGGATCGGTTGAGCAAATTATACTGCGGTGTCTTCGACCGATATCGATGACTGAGAGTGTGAGAATTCTTAGACAGGCTCCCTATCAATCGAATTTCGCTCACCGGGTATCAGGTCGACGGAACACCGGGTCGACAGTTGCTGGAGACCGGCCGGTGTGAACTCAACGGCGGCATTTATCCGGTGTCGACGAAAACGGAGCTGTTCGACTTCTCGGCGCACGCGGATCACGAGGGGCTGCGGGCCTTTTTAAAGGAATATGACGGGTCGACGGTGCTGGTCAATCACGACGATTCCTGTGGAGCGTTCGCCGAGGAATTGCGTGAGGACGGATACGAGGCACGCGCTCCCGAGGTAGGCGAGACAGTCGAGTGTTGATCAGTGTGGTCGACTGAACCACCTGCAGTTATCGAGTCGTCAACATCACACGAGGTACCATCTTCAAGCGACGGGATCAACAGCTCATCTCTTCCATCGTTTCAGTCAAACCGCCTCACTCACTGAATTACCCAACCCAAGCACCGTCGACCCGATCACGGCGGCGATGATCACCGTCACCGCGACCATCAGTATCACACCGTTTACTGGACTGACGCCCGAATTGTCATTGAATAAGTCTTGTACCCGATTTACATTAACAAATATTATTATTACTCATTTATTAAACATTCAGGTGACTGGATAGATTTGTGCCGCAGATGTTCAGTGAATACAATATGATATTCTGCAAGACCTGCGTCACCAACTACCCAGCGGCGACTTTTGCCGTAACTGACGTGCATAAACCGCTACAGAGATATGCGTAGTATACATGACCGAGGGTTTCAACACGCGGAGTCTCCACGCTGGCACCGAGCCGGACCCCGCGACCGGCGCACGGGCACCGCCGATCTATCAGACGACATCCTACGTCTTTGACGACGCCGACGGCGCGGCCGAACTCTACGCGCTCCGCGAGGAGGGCGACGTCTACTCACGGGTCTCGAACCCGACCGTTCGCCAGCTCGAAGCCCGCCTCGCAAGCCTCGAAGGCGGCGTCGGTGCGGTCGCCACCGCCGCGGGAATGGCCGCGCTCGACTCTGCAACGACGATTCTGGCCGAAAGCGGCGACAACATCGTCGCCAGCAGGGATATGTACGGCGGTACAGGAGCCTACCTCTCGAAACTCGCCCCTCGGCGCGGCATCGAAGCCCGCACGGTCCCGACCCTCGACTACGACGCGTATGCGGCGGCCATCGACGAGAACACCGCCTACGTCCACGTCGAAACCCTCGCCAACCCCTCGCTGGTCACCCCGGATTTCGAACGCCTCGCAGACGTTGCCCACGACCACGCCGTCCCGCTGGTCGTCGACAATACCTTCGGGACGCCCTACCTGTGTCGACCGCTCGAACACGGTGCTGACATCGTCTGGGAGTCGACCACGAAATGGATTCACGGCTCGGGGACCACGGTGGGTGGGATTCTCGTCGACGGCGGCACGTTCCCGTGGGACCACCCCGACGCGGACTACCCCGAACTGTCGGGCGAGAACCCCGGCTTCGGTTTCGACTTCTCCGAGCGATTCGGCGACCGCGCCTTTACCCTCGCAGCCCGGCACCGCGCCGTTCGAGCCCTCGGCAACCAGCAGGGCCCGTTCGACGCCTGGCAGACGATGCAGGGGCTCGAAACCCTCCCCCTGCGAATGGATCGGCACTGCGAGAACGCGGGGGCTGTCGCCGGGTTCCTCCGCGAGGACCCCCGCGTCGCGTGGGTCATTTATCCGGGCTTCGACGAGCATCCGACCCACGACAACGCCACCGAGTACCTCGACGGCTACGGCGGGATGGTCACCTTCGGCGTCGACGGCGGCTTCGAGCCAGCCAAAACGTTCTGCGAGAGCGTCGACCTCACGAGTTTTCTCGCCAATATCGGCGATGCGAAAACGCTCGTGATCCATCCAGCCTCGACGACCCACGCCCAGTTGAGCGCTGACGAACAAAAAGCCGCAGGCGTCGGCCCCGATATGCTCCGGCTGTCGGTGGGCATCGAGAACAGCGAGGATATCATCGCGGATCTGGATGCGGGACTGGCCGCGGCGGCGAACCAGCAGTGACAAATGCAATCAACCCAAGAGGAATAAAAGAATGAGCGCGACTGACGTCGACCGGGAGGCCGTCGAACTCGGGGAGTTCCACTTCGAGTGCGGCGAAACCATCGAGCAGTTAGAAATTGCCTACGAGGCCTACGGCGAGTTTACCGGTGACAATGCGGTGTTAGTCTGCCACGCACTGACGGGCAGTCAGAACGTCGCCAGCTACAACACGCCGGGCACTGCGGGCCAGGCCCGCGCCTGGTGGGGCGACATCGTCGGCCCCGGCAAGGCCATCGACACCACCGAGTACTACGTGGTCTGTGCGAACGTCCCCGGCTCCTGTTACGGCTCGTCGGGACCCTCCTCGACCAACCTCGAGACAGGCGAACCATGGGGGTGCGATTTCCCACCCGTCACGATTGGCGACTGGACACGCGCCCAGCGTCGGCTCCTGGATCACCTCGGCGTCGGCCGCCTCAAACTCATCGTCGGCGGCAGCGTCGGCGGCATGAACGTTTTAGAGTGGGCCAAACAGTTCCCCGACGACGCCGAGCTGATCGCGCCGATCGCCGCGGCAGCCAAACTCGATCCGCAGTGTCTCGGCCTCGATGCCATCGCCCGGCGAGCAATTCGGAGCGACCCCAACTGGAACGGCGGTGACTACTACGGAACTGGCGACGAGGACGCAAGTCCGCCGCGGCAGGGACTCGCTATTGCCCGGCAGATTGGCCATCTAATGTATCTCTCGAAGGCGTCGATGGACCGCAAGTTCGGTCGGCGGTCGGCAGGCCGCGACAGCGGAATCGAGGGCAGCGACGCGCTGTTCCCGCCGGACAAGGCCGCCGCGTTTTTCCCCTATCGCGAGGTCGAATCCTACCTCGACTACAACGCCGAGCAGTTCACTGATCGGTTCGATGCGAACAGCTACCTCTACCTGACGCGGGCGATGGACGACTACGATCTCGCCGAGGGGTACGGCACCCCGGATCGCGCCGTCTCGGCGTTCGAGGGCGAGGTGCTGTTGATCTCGTTTACGGGCGACTGGCATTTCACCGTCGAACAAAGCGAACTGCTCGCCGAAGCTTTCAGATCGGTCGACATCCCCGTCGCCCACCACGTGGTCGACTCGGACCACGGCCACGACGCCTTCCTCGTCGAACCCGAGAACGTCGCCCCGCCAGTGGCGGACTTCCTTGCAAGCGGCATCGAGGGGCGGGCGATCACCGATACGAACGACGAAGAGGAAAACGTCGACGGCGGCGAGACGGATTTCGCGCCGGTCCACACGAGCCTGTTTTCGGGCTAGGCGACGAGACCATCTTTTCTCGGTGAGATTGAGCGGTGGGCTTTAGGTTCGCAGCAGTTCTTGAGGCAGATACTATGTCCGAAGACAGTCACCGATTCGACACCCGAAGCATCCACGACGGAACCGCCCCCGACCCCGCAACCGGCTCTCGGGCACCGCCGATCTATCAGACCACGTCCTACGTGTTCGATGACGCCGCGGACGCCGCCGCCCAGTTCGCCCTCGAAAAGCCGGGCCACATCTACTCGCGGTTGATGAATCCCACGGTGGGGAGCCTCCAGGAGCGACTGGCCTCCCTGGAAGGCGGCGTCGGTGCGGTTGCGACGGCCTCCGGAATGGCGGCGTTCGATCTGACGACGTTTTTGCTAGCTGAGGCGGGCGACAACATCGTTTCGGCCTCGGCGCTCTACGGCGGCACCTACACCTATCTCACCCACACCGTCGAGCGTCGCGGCATCACCACTCGATTCGTCGACACCCTCGACTACGACGCCTACGAGGAAGCCATCGACGAGGACACCGCGTTCGTACACCTCGAAACAATCGGCAACCCCGCGCTCGTCACGCCGGATATCGAGCGGATCGCCGAGATCGCCCACGACCACGACACGCCGCTGTTCGTCGACAACACCTTCGCCACACCCGCACTCTGCCGCCCACTTGAGCACGGTGCGGATCTCGTCTGGGAGTCGACCACCAAATGGATTCACGGCGCGGGTTCGACGGTTGGCGGTGTCGTTGTCGACGGTGGCTCGTTCGACTGGGCCGAACACGCCGACAAGTACCCCGAAATCGGGGCTGACAACCCGGCGTATCACGGAATCAACTTCGCCGAAACGTTTGGGGACGCCGCGTTCACGTACGCGGGGATCGCCCGCGGGCTGCGGGATTTGGGCAATCAGCAGAGTCCATTCGATGCGTGGGTCACGCTCCAGAAATTGGAGACGCTACCGATGCGGATGGATCGCCACTGCGAGAACGCCCAGGTCGTCGCGGAGTTCCTAGAGAATCATGACGATGTCTCGTGGGTCAACTATCCCGGCCTCGAAAGCCACGAAACGCACGAAGAAGCCACCAAATACCTTGACGGCGGCTACGGTGGGATGATTTCGTTCGGGCTGGCAGATGGGTATGAGG
The DNA here is from genome assembly GCF_056175805.1 of Halohasta sp. A2. NCBI lineage: Archaea > Methanobacteriati > Methanobacteriota > Halobacteria > Halobacteriales > Haloferacaceae > Halohasta > Halohasta sp. A2. Next base: position 4,564 of record NZ_JAQFWV010000005.1, read on the forward strand.
CGGCACGGGGCACTGTCGAGTCGACCGAACTTGCCTCGCTACTGGCGAACGTGGGCGACGCGAAGACGCTGATCATTCATCCGGCGTCGACGACCCACCAGCAGTTGAGCGACGAAGAAAAACGCTCGGCGGGCGTGACGAACGACCTGGTTCGGCTGTCGGTCGGGATTGAAGACCCTCAGGATATCATTGAGGATCTGGAGCAGGCAATTTCCGCGTCGAGTTAGACGTTAGACGACCTGCTCGCCGTCGTCATCGTAGAGTGCGATTGCGTCGACCGGACACGACCGAGCAGCGAACTCGGCGTCGAACTCCTCGCCGTCGGGTACCTCAACGACGAACAGATCGTCCTCTACCTCTTGGCTGCCAGCCAGATCGGCTTTTCCGGCGTCAAGGTTCTTCTCAAACGCATCCCACTCCTCTACGCACTGGTACATTCCGATACAGGTGTCGCGGTCGAATTCGATCTTCATGGGTCCGTGTTGGCGGGTGGGCTACAAAGCCATGTTGGAGCGCTACCGCGCAGTCGTTGGGGGCGTGGACTGCATCGAATCGCTACATCGAGTCGAATACAACTGTAATCGAGTCGAGTACGGTTATATACCACACCGCGATTGCTCTCCGTCGACACTGACGCGACCAATCAGTTTTTGAGAGTGGCCCACGCGGCTGTAGCTGTGACGCTCGATCCGATCCACGTCGACGCTATCGCTCGCCTCGCAGGGTCGGTCGCCGAGACGGCCGACGACAGCGACCACGGGGGGTTCGCTACGACAATCTTCGAGGAGTGGCTCGATCCGCTCACCGATTCACGGGGAAAACGCGTCATCGAACCGCTCGGTGACCAGCAACTGCGCCACGTCGACATCGACACGGTCGCGCTCTGTGATCGACCCTTTTCGACGGTCCACGGCATCGACTCGGGGACGATCAACCCGACGGCATTTAAAAACGGACTGGTCTTGGACCTCGCGCACGCTGCGATGGGTGTCGAACCCACGGATGTCTCGAGCCATCGAGCCCGAACCATCGTCGCGACTGCCCACACGAACGATCCGACTGATGTTACCGATGGTCAGTGGATCACATACGACGGGGGCCACAGCCGGTATCGGCTGATCAGAGCCCCATCGATCAGCGGCTACGCCGAGGTAGTCGTTCACGCGCTCGCGCTCTACTTCGCCGAAGGCTCACATGCGCTCGCACACGCCGACGCGGTCGACGAGCTACTGGTTCTCGATGGTCCGCTGTACCCCAAAGAGATCTTGACCTGGCGGGATCGAACCCCCGAACTCGAAGAGCTCACGTACGAAGCCCGACCCAAACGTGTTCTCGAATTCTACATCCGGCTGGTCGAGCGGTTCGCCGAACGCGAGGTGCCGCTTGTTGGCTTTGTCAAAAACCCCTCGGCGCGTGTGATCACGAGTACCATCGCGAACAAACAGACCGGCTTCGACGCCCCGTGGCCCGACGACACCGCCTTCTTTACGCGTCTGCTCGAACGCCACCACCTGTCGGAGGGAGGTTCGAAATCGGCCGCCGAACGCCGACGGACCGATGAACTCACCTTTACTTCGTGGTTCGTCTCGCGCGGCGGGCCGGATGGCACGATGGCAGCGGCGGGTGATGCGCTTGGCGTCGACCGGAAGCTCGATCCAGAGTGCTACGAGGTGACGTTCTGTATCATCTACGACCCGCGCCACGACATCTGCTACAAACTCGAAGCACCCTATGCGGTGACACGGGACCCCGAGGTTCGACACCAGCTCACCACGCAGGTGCTCTCTGAAGTCGCTGCCGAGCGCGGACCGCCCCGGGCGGTCGCCAAAGCCGACGAACTCGCCCGGATCAGCGCGGCAGAAAAAACCTCGCTCCGCCGGAAATTCGAAACTCAGTTCGACAGCGAATCGCTTCGGACCTACGACTCGGTTCGGTGGCCTGAGGCCGAAAACTGAACAGCCGCGATCACTCGTCGAACACGAACCCAGTATTATAACGTAGCTTTCACGTAGGCGCCGTCGAGATAGGTGACGATTCGGTCGACGATGCCCGGATCGTCGCTCCAAAAGCCGTAAAACTCGTTGGGTGCCCGTTCGGTCGCCAACAGCGCGGTTTTCGACAGTTCGTGGCCGCCGCCATCGAAGACGACGAACCACGACCGTGCAATCTCCTCGGCTGACTCGGCGTGGTGGGTTACTCCCTCGATTTCGACCGCCGGGCCGTCGGCGACCGCGAACGTGTGGATATCGACCCCTGTGGCCGCCAGTCGTTCGTATGGCTCGCGCTGGTTCAACAGCTTCGTGGCGGTCTGAAAGCCTGCATACAGTCGACCATCGCCGACCCTGAGCGCCCGATCTTCGATCTCGTGAGAGATGGCGATCAGCTGGGCCTTGTCGTAGGAGGTAAACGTCGTTTCTTTTAAATACTGGAGGATTTCATGGTAGGCCGAGTCGTCCGTTCCGAGATCAGTGGTTCGGAGCGCCCCGCCCGAGACCAGTGATTCGAGCTGATCGGCGGGCACTGCCGACAGCACCTCGTCGTCGAGCTGAAGAACCACGACCCCTTCTGGCTCACCCGAAGTCGTGTACTGGCTGGCGATCTCGACGTTCTGCGTCGCAAAATACTCCCTGAGGTCCTCGAACAGTGTGCTGTCTGCTGGCGGGTTGAAAACGACGAGCGTTTTCTCGTTCCCTTTGACATACTGGATAACATCCCTCAGGGACATGCTACACGTAGTTTGTCCATCTACATAAACATTTTTCAGACATGATCGGTTCGGGCACCACCCTCCTTTGCGATCCGCTACGCAGAAGCTGGCATATATTTAATAAATTTTAACCCTAAAATATATACATCATTGGTAACGAGTGCCAAGCATGAGGCACCTACTCAGCCGACTAGTGGTCACGGATACGGAGGAACGCACCGAGCCTGACGAGACAGCAACCACAGGGCAGTCGAATTCGGTTGAGTGGGCAGACGTTACGACGACCGGATCCGATGTCGACCGAGGCGAACCGGCTGACTCGACGGCGTCGGACCAACCGAAGTCCACGACCGAGACACTGACCCCGGAGGACAGCGGACTCGTCGAAAGCGTCGTCGAGGCGATGGGGGAGCCGACGATGCTCGTCGACGAATCGGGGCGGATCACCACGATCAACAGCGCGGCCTGCGAGCGGTTCGATACAGCTCAGGAGGACGCTGTTGGCGAGCGACCGGCGACGATCCACGGTGGTAGGAGCCTGTGTGCAGAGGTTTTGGAGACAGGCGAGGAGATCGCCGAGCAGCGCGAAACAGTCGACGACGGCGAGACCGAAACCATGCTCAACAGGACGGTCACACCGCTGGTCGACGGCGGGAGTATTGTCGGTGCCATGGAGACGGTCACGCTGCTGACCGACGACAGCGACCTCGAAACGAAAACCAAAGAACTCGAAGCCTACCAAGAGATCGTTCTGGAGGACTTGCAGGACAAGATCGTCCGGCTTGCCGAGGGCGATCTGACCATGGAGTCGACAGTACCTGCACCAAGTGCAGAGTTCGAAGAAATGGAGGCTGTCCATGATGAGTTCGTAGAGCTCAACGAGTACCTGATGACTGCGGTCGAGAACTACCGAGAAGTGCTCTCGCGGCTCACACTCCTGGCGGACGATCTCGACGACACGAGCGGCGAGCTAAGCGCTAACAGCGAAGAGGTGACCGCTTCGATCGAGGAGATCAGCCAGTCGACCGAAGAGATCGCCGGCGGCACCCAAGAGCTTGCCGAACAGACCGACGAGGCGGATATGGCTATCTCGTCGCTGACCGCCACCATCGAGGAGATCACTGCCTCGGTCCAAGAGATCGATGCTGAGACCTCCGAAGCAAGCAAACTCGCACTCGAAGGCGTCGAAGAGGGCACCGAAGCCGTCGACCAGATTCGAACGGCGACCGAGTCGACCGGCGAAATCACTGAGGAGGTTCGGACGCTCGAATCGAAGATGGAAGAGGTAGGCGAGGCGCTTGAGGTCATCTCGTCGATCGCCGAACAGACCAACCTCTTGGCGCTGAACGCGGCGATCGAGGCTGCCCGCGCCGGCAAAGAAGGCAACGGCTTCGCGGTCGTCGCCGACGAGGTCAAATCGCTCGCCGAGGAATCCAAGGAGTCGGCCGAAGATATCGAGGCGATCATCACAGATGCCCAAGACCAGACCGCCGAAGTCGCCGACCAGATCAGCCACACCAACGACGAGGTCACCGAAGGAGCCGACGCTGTTGAGACGGTGGTCGACCAGCTCGAAGCCATCGAGGCGTCGGTCGAAGGAACCAGTGCGGCGACCGCCGAAGTCAGCGACGCCGTCGAGAGTCAGGCCGAAAACATGGACAGCTTCGGCGCGACCGTCGACAGCGCCGCCTCGATGGCCGAGGAGCTATCAGCGTCCGTCCAACAGATCTCCGCGGGTATCGAACAGCAGTCGACCGCGACCGATCAGGTCGCCGACCGTGCAGTCGATCTGAGTGCGACCAGCGAGGAACTCTACGAACGGATCGACCAGTTCAGACTCGCCAAAGACGAGTCCGCGAACGTCGACAGTATCGACCAACAGTAACGACCGTCTCTACCGGTCGAGAAGTATTCGGAAACGGTTTTTGTGGAAATTTTCTAGATTTTTTCTCTGAACTGTCAGAAAACGGTCGCCGATGCGCCGTAGAAATCTCAGTACTGAGAATTTACGGGCGACAGTTAAACCCGCTCCGGATTTAGCCGTTTCATGACTGACTACACGGTTCTCTGTGTCGCACCCGACGCCGACGAGATAGCCACCGCACTGGCGACCGCTGATCGGCTCCGGCCGCTGGTTCGAACCACGGCCGCGGGGGCGATCGAGGCTCTCGAAACAACGTCGGTCGACTGCGTCGTGACCGACAATGTGCTCGAAGATGGCTCCGCGGTTGCGGTTATCGATGCGGCACGAGAGTGCTCACCACCGATACCAAGCGTGCTGTTCACCGATATGGATCCCGAGTCGATCGAGACGGGCGAGTTCGACTCAGTCGGGATCGAGTACGTCAACAGCGCCCGATCCGACGGGTTGGATCGGCTCGCGTTCGTCGTCGAGGATGTCATCACACACAACACGCAGGCTGGATTTTTGTTGCCACCGAACGAACAGGATCGAATCGAGGCGCTGAGACGGTACGATGTCGACTCGCTGCCGATCGAGCAGAGTTTCGATCGACTGACCGGACTGGTCGCCAGTCATTTCGACGTCGCTGTCGCCTTTATCGGACTGATCGACAGAGCAACCGAACGGTTCGTCGCCTGTACGGGCGCAGACTGGACACAAATGGACCGAGAAGAGTCGATCTGTACGCATAGCATGCTCCAAGACGAGGTAATGGTCGTCGAAAACATCGACGAGGACCGACGCTTCCAGGACAATCCTGCCCTCGAAGCCCGTGGAATCGTTTCCTACGCAGGCACAAATATCAATACACCAGAGGGTCAAACAATAGGACAACTATGTCTGATCGATCACGACCCCCGAAGCTACTCGGCCGACCAACGGGCCGATCTTCAGGAGTTCGCTGAGGTCGCTATGGAGCTTCTCGAACTCAGATACAGGGTGGAGGATGTCGACACGGAGGCCCGCTAATGAGGACCGCCCAAAAAGAAGGCTTTGAGGTACCGTCGCTCCCGCTCGACCCGATTCCCCAGGGGACGAGCATTCTGTTGACCGGCGAGCAGACCGAGGCAATCGAGGCCGTCTTCTATCAGCTCGTTGGCGCACAGGAGAACGAACGGAGCCTGATTTTGGCGACCGAAGCCAACGGCCGAACGGTCAACCGGGAACTCGACCGCGTCGACTACGGTACGAGCAGTCGCTCGACAGTGCTCACCTGTGGCGGGGCAACCGCCGACGAGTCAGTCGAAACCGTCGACGACATCGCCGACCTCACCGGCGTCGGGCTGCAGTTTTCGGCACTGGTGACCGAATCGGGGGCGATGGGTGCCTCCCAGCGTGCAGGCATCCTGCTGTGTTCGAGCATCTGCCGGCAGGTCGACGACATCCGGTCGGTGTTCCGGTTTTTAAATAGTAACTTCCTCGCTCACCTCCGCCGTGAGGGGATCATGGGCGTCTGTGCGGTCGATACCAGCACGAACACGGATGGTGGAATCGACGGCATCGTCGACAGCATGGCAGGGGCGTTTTCGGCCCACATCGAGATCGAAGCGGTCGACGGCGACGAACTACTGCTCCGGTGTCGGGGTCTCGACGCGCCCGACGAGTCGGTCACGGTTTCGCTGGCCGACTAACACACCCGAGAGAAGCGACAACTTATGCGGGATCGACGGGAACGGTTTCGGTTTCGACGGAGTCGGGGTCGACGCCGATTCGGGCGAACTGTGTTTTGATGTGCTCTTCGGCTGCCTCGAGCGCCTGCTCGCGGGTTTCGAAGCCACGAGCCATCGGTGACTCGAAGGCGACGCGGATCTGTTCGCCATCGATCTCGATGGGCGAACCGCCGCTTTCGACCTGGTAAAACGAATCACAGACCCAGACGTACGGCGCGTCTTCGTCCGGTGCGCCCCTGTAGGTCGGCGGCTCTTCGCCTCGCTCGAAGACAGTCCCGGTGAGCGCCGTTCCACCGCCGTGGCCCCGGACGAGTAACATACACACCATACAACGCCGAGACACAAAAGGTAGTGCAGTCAGCGCCGCTGTTCCGGCTCGGCGGCGGGTTCGGCCACGAAATCGAGCAGGTGTTCGACGACCGTCGCGGGTTCTTCGTGGAGAACCCAGTGGCTTGCGTCAACCAGTTCGAGCCGCCCGTCCTCGCAGTACTGGCGGCTCTCGGTGGCCATCGACTGCTCCAAGAACTCGTCGTCAGCGCCCCAGACAATTAACGTCGGCGTCGAGACCGTCTGGCGAGTCGGCGTTGGTCGGTGGCGGACGATCGCCCGATACCAGTTGATCATGCCAGTCAGCGCGCCAGGCCGGGACCACGCCGATCGGTAGCGTGCGAGATCGGTCTCCGAGAACGCGCCGGGGTGGCTGGTCGACGTCAGCGAGCGTGTCAGCAGCCGGTGGTCACCCAGTTGTGAGGAAAGTTCAGGAAGCAATGGAAGCTGAAACCACAGCATATACCAACTCTTGCGGCGCTGGCTCCAGCTTCTGCGGAGAGTTCGTTCGAAAACGGTGGGATGTGGGACGTTGATGATACACAGTTTCGACAGGCGATCGGGATGCTCCAAGGCGAGCCACCATGCGACTGCGGCCCCCCAGTCGTGGCCCGCGACGATCGCGCGGTCGCGGCCACAGGCATCAATCAGGCCAACGATGTCGGCCGCCAGTTCGCGGATCTGATACTGATCGACACCGCTTGGTTTGTCGCTGAGGTTGTAGCCGCGCTGGTCGGGGACGACGACTCGATAGCCCGCTTTGGCCAGTGGTCCGATTTGGCGGTGCCAGCCGTACCAACACTCCGGAAAACCATGTAAGAGGACGACGAGTGGGCCGTCTTCGGGACCGGCCTGGACCGTATGAAGCTGAATGCCGTTTGTTTCGACGAACACCGAGTCGGCCGACATCGATTCCGGGAGGACAGCAGCGTCGACGGCAGGCATCATAGAGAACGCTACGACGAGCGGAGACCTAAACGCTGTGGCAACCCGTTCAAAACGTGAACAGCGATTCGGCGTCGAGCTTCTGTTTCTCGTAGAAGCCACGACCTTTCAGCCGTGGAACTGGGTGAGTATGGAGCGTTTGGGTGTCGAGATCGTAAATCAGCGGAAAGACGCTCGTCCGGCGGTCGGCGACAGTGTAGGATTCGGTCGCGAACTCGATTAGATCGGCGCTTGGATTCGAAACCGCTACGACGAGATAGCCAAAGAGGTTCTCGACCGATCCGGGAGCCGATGGCGCAGTCGTCGCCACAAGGGTTCGAAACTCATCGGCGAGGTCCGCGATCGAATCACGGTCGACGGTATCGATCGCATCGGCGTCGACGACCGTTATGAAGACCGACGTCACGCCGATCGTCGGATCTTCGGTCCGTGTGTGCCACACCGGGTCGAACCGTGTGTCCAACTGCTCGGTGATCGCTTCGAACTCCGCATCAAGAACTGCGTTCTCGACACTCTCATGATAACTCTGTGTGTCCATACTGTCATCTGTGAGTTTCAGAGTATATGTTATTCGGTGTACGATAGCCACCACCGATCTATCGGCTCCCCAGTGGTGTCTTCGAGCAGATACTAACGACGTTCTACAGAATTGACGCAACGACGGGAGGGTTTTTTTGCTGGCCACCATTTGGGCACACATGAGGTTCGATCCAGCGACCACGGCGCTTGTCGTCGTCGACATGCAAAACGGGTTTTGCCACCCCGATGGCTCGCTGTACGCTCCCGCAAGCGAGGCCGCTATCGATCCCGTCACGACCCTCGTCGACGGTGCCCACGACGCCGACGTGCAGGTGATCTACACCCGGGACGTCCACCCGCCTGAACAGTTCGCCGAGGCCCACTACTACGACGAGTTCGACCGCTGGGGCGAACACGTCCTCGAAGGTTCGTGGGAGGCCGAGATCGTCGAGGAACTCCCTGTCGAAGAGGAAGATCACGTCGTCGTCAAACACACCTACGACGCCTTTTATCGAACTGAACTGGAGGGCTGGCTCCGCGCGCATGGCATCAAGACGCTGCTGCTCTGTGGGACGCTCGCCAACGTCTGTGTGTTCCACACCGCGGGCAGCGCGGGCCTCCGGGATTTCAAGCCTGTCGTCGTCGAGGATGCGCTGGGCTACATCGAGGAGGCCCACCGCGAGTACGCCGTCGACCACTCGGCGTTCCTCTACGGCGAGGCGATCACGCGCGAAGCTATCGAATTCAACTAACTCGGCTCGCCCGAACAATTAACGCCCTTGCAGCGAACACACTGTGTATGGCTCCCGGCGATCTCACTGCAGTCGACGGTCATCCGGACATCTACGCTCTCGACACGGGCATGTACGATGTCGCAGACTACGGCTCGGTCTACATTCTCGACACCGACCGACCGGCGATCGTCGACACCGGAATTGGGACGAATCGACAGCATATTTTCAACGCACTCGACGAACTGGGAATCGACGAGCTTGCGTTCGTCGTCGTGACCCACGCACATCTAGACCACGCTGGCGGTGCGGGTTTTCTCGCTGAGCGCTACCCGAACGCGCAGGTGGTGACCCACCAACGAGCAGTTCGCCACCTCGTCGACCCGAGTCGGCTGATAGCTGGAACCAAAGCCGCCGTCGGTGAGATGTGGACCTACTACACCGACCCCCAGCCAGTGGCCGACCACCAGATCAGTGGACTGGCAGACGGCGACCGCGTCGACCTCGGTAGCATCAGCCTAACGGCCCACGAGGCCTCGGGCCACGCCCCCCACCAACACGTTTTCGAGACTGACACGGGCGTGGTCTTCACGGCTGATGCCGCCGGACTCTACGTTCCAGCGCGCGACGAAATCCACGTCACCTCACCGCCGCCGCAGTTCGACATCGATGGCTGTCTGGCTGACGTATCGATGATCCAATCGCTCGAACCCGAACGACTGTGTTTCGGCCACTTCGGTCCGAGAACCTACAATGAACGACTGTTAGACGGCTACAAACGCTCGCTGGTCGAGTGGGTCGAAGCGATTCGTCAGCGCCGCGAGACCCTCGAAAGCGACGAAGCCGTCATGCAACACTTCGTCGACCACACGGAGTTCACCGAAATCTGGGGCGACGAGAAGGGCCGCGAAGAAACCAAACTCAACGTCCGCGGTGTGCTTGCGTTTCTCGATCAACGAGAGTAGGCCATCACAATGAGTCACTGACGCCGGATGTCCGACGTTTATACCGATTGGCGCTATCGCTCGGATATGGACCTGCGACAGGTAGAAGCCGCCGTCGATCACGAGCCAATGGGGTCGACAACGATCCCGGAGCTGTTTTTCTCGACGGCGCAACGTCACCCCGCTGCGACCGCCCAGTCGTACAAGGGCGGCGTCTACGACCGTTCGCTCAGTGCGGTCGGAGCCGTGGCTGCGGCTCCCGATGGCCAGTACGCCGAGCTCACCTACAGTGAGGTCGAAACGCTCGTTCGTCGGATCGCCGCTGGCCTTCTCGAGCTCGGGCTCGGCTCCGGCGACCGGCTCGTGATCGTCTCGCAGACGCGCATGGAGTGGACCCAGATCGACCTCGCAACCCTGGCGGCGGGCGGCGTGGTCACGACAGCCTACCCCTCGTCGACGGACGACCGTCTCGAATTCCTGTTGACTGATCCCGAACCGACTGGCATCGTCGTCGAAAACAGCGACCTCCTTCGCCGTGTGCTCTCGCTCGACGCGGTCGATCCCGAGTTCATCGTCGTTATCGACTCCCTACCGGACGGCAGCGGCATGGCGGGTGCGGTTCGCGACAGTGACGACATTCTGACAGTAGGAAGTCTTTACCAGCGTGGATCGAACACTATCGACTCGGAAACGGCGACGCGTGAGCCGAGTGACCTGGCGAGTGTCATCTACACGTCAGGAACCACTGGCCAGCCGAAGGGCGTCATGCTGAGCCACCGGAACCTCTGTGCCAACATCGACGGGATGATCCGTCGGTTGCAACCGTCGTCGACTCTCACCGACGCTCCACGACTCGACCACACCAGTCGACAGCTGTCAGTGCTGCCGCTGGCGCACGTCTTCGAGCGACTCGTCGGGTCGTATCTACCGCTTGCCGCCGGGGCGACCATCGCCTACGCCGAGTCTCCCACGACGCTCGTCGCCGATTTTCAGTTGGTCAAGCCGACCTACTTCACGGGAGTCCCACGGCTCTACGAACAGTTGATCGAGGGGTTCGCCGCCAACGCTGGCGGTTCGGCATTCGCCGATCGAGGGTTCGACTGGGCGATCGACATTGCCGCGCGCTATCACCGCGCCGACCCAGCCGGTCGACGGCTGCGAGCGGCCCACGCAATCGCAGATCGCCTCGTGTATTCGACGATCAGAGACGCCCTTGGCGGCCAACTGGAGTTGTGTATATCCGGCGGCGATAGCCTCCCAGCCGATCGCTGTGCGACGTTCCACGGAATGGGCATCCCGATTTTCGAGGGGTACGGCTTGACCGAAACCGCTCCGGTCGTGAGTGTCAATCCACCGGGAGCCCCGATTGCTGGGAGTATCGGCCTCCCGCTGTGGAACGTCGAGACCTGTCTGGACACCACTGTGGCCGAGTCGACCGACTCGGTCGGCGAACTATTGGTTCGTGGGCCGAACGTGACGTCGGGCTACTGGAACAGCCACGGCTCGACCGACAGCAGTGACAGCTTGTCAGTACAAATTAATGACGCATCTGGCCGGAGCAACGACTTCGTCGACCGAGATGACGGCCGATGGTTTCGTACGGGTGATTTGGTCGAAGAGCTTCCGAATGGCTATCTCGTGTTCCACGGTCGACGAAAGGAGATTGTCATCCTCTCGACGGGAAAAAACGTCTCGCCAGTTCCGCTCGAAGTTGCGGTCTGTGCAGAGCCACTCGTCTCGCAGTGCTTGGTCGTCGGTAACGGTCAGCCAGCAGTTGGCGCGCTGATCGTTCCCGATTTCGAGGCCGTTCGGCGATGGGCCGCCCAAGAGGACCTCAATCTCTCGGATGACCCAATAGAGATCATCGCAAACGAGCGAGTACAGACACGGATCGAGCGTGCTATCGAGTCGGCGACCGAACGGTTCGAACCACACGAACGAATCACGCGGATTCGTCTCCTCGAAACGTCGTTTACAGTCGAAAACGGACTGCTGACTCCGACCGGGAAAGCCAAACGCCAGGCGATATCAACCCGGTACGCCGATCGAATCGCCGACCTCTACACGAACTGAACTGCCAGACAGATCCCACGGGGCCGACAGGAGGTCGACGAGGGACTGTCATGAACCTCTATTTAAATAGACGGTGTCTACTAATAAAGGCCACGAGGGCTCGTGATGGAACTGCCATGATGGACGCTAACCGGTTGTGTGGTGGGTTGGATCGTTGCAGTCGACTCGACCGAGAGACAAGTCTCACGGAGAGTGACAAGTACCACACAGATTATCTTCTGTGCTGCCAATGGAGGGGGTATGGCTCGTGTTCCGTACGTCGACGAGAGTGGACTGCCGGCAGATCGTCAAGACCTGCTCGTTTCGGCCCTTCAAGGCAAACAGCTCAACATCTATCGTGCAATCGGTAACAACCCTGCAGTGTTGTACGGCCTGCGGACGTTTGTCGGCAGTCTCTGGCAGGATTCGGGGCTTGATCCCGAACAGCGTGAACTGGTGATTCTGGCGGTTACCTGCGAGACCGAGTCGGCCTACGAGTGGCACCAACACGTCGCCATCGCTCGGGACGTCGGTGTCTCCGACAGCGATATTCTCGCGATTGCAGCGAACAACCTCGACCACTTCGACCGAGGTGACCGACGGCTCATCGAGTACGCTCAGGCAGTCGTCCGTGATTCGGTCGACGACGAAATCCACGACGCTGTGGCGGCCACGTACGACCCAGCGACGGTCGTCGGCATTGCCTCGCTCGCCGGCGGCTATCTACTGGTCGCCCGCCTGCTTTCGGCGCTCGACGTCGAGACCGAAGGCTCCTTCGTCGGTTGGCGGCTCGAGGCCGACGAGTAGTTACCGGGTTGGTTTCGAGCGATTCAAGTAGTTGCTGGCACTTTCCACGGTATATGAAAGATCAGGGACGCTCGACGCGAAAGCGGACAGGCGGTCGACTCAAACACTTCAACAAAAAGAAACGCGACCAACTAGGCCGCGAGCCCGCCGAGACGACCGTCGGCGAGCCGAGACTCCAGATCATCGACTCGCGTGGCACCGAACAAAAACTCCGCGCGCTGTCGACGAACGTTGCACAGCTCTCCGATGGAGATGAGACGGTTGAAGTCGAAATCGAGGACGTCGTCGAAAACCCCTCGAACGTCAACTACGTGCGACGAAACATCATCACGAAAGGTGCAGTCATCCGCACCACCGAGGGCGAAGCCCGCGTGACTTCACGACCCGGTCAGTCCGGCCAGGTCAACGCCGTCAAACTCGACTGAGCGTCCGTTCTTTTTGTATCGGGTTTACAAGCATTCCGCCCCGTAGCCATCGGTATGAATCTCACGACGCTAACCGCCCGGTTAGACGACGAACTCGACACAGAGGCCTACGCCGACGTCGACGCCAGCGCCAACGGCCTCCAGGTCGGCCCGTCCGAAGCCGACGTAAGCCACGTCGCCTTCGCGGTCGACGCTGCCGAAGCGACAATCGAAGCGGCCGCCGAGGTTGGCGCTGACGTCCTTGTCACCCATCACGGCCTGTCCTGGGGTGGCATCGAGCGTGTGACGGAACGACAGTACGGCCGAATCGCGCCACTGATAACCAACGGGATTGCGCTCTACGTTTCGCACCTCCCGCTCGACGGCCACCAGCAACTGGGCAACGCCGCAGGAATCGCCGACCTGATTGGGCTCGACGACACCGATGGCTTCGGTTCGATGGGACCGGTCGCGATCGGTCAGCAGGGTCGACTGGCCGATCCACGTCCAATCGATGAGATCACGAGCCAACTCGAAGCCGAACTTGAAGGAACCCACAGCGTGCAGGCGCTCGATTTCGGCCCCGAAACGGTCGAGCAGGTCGCCATCGTCACCGGCAGTGGCGTCGACTGGCTCGACGAAGCCGTCGCGGCCAGCGCTGACCTGCTCATCACCGGAGAGGGCAAACAACAGGCGTATCATCAGGCCCGAGAGGCAGGAATCAACGTTCTTCTGGCGGGCCATTACGCAACCGAAACGTTCGGGGTTCGGAGCCTCCAAGCGTTGGTCGACGACTGGGGCGTGTCGACGAGCTACCACTCCCACCCCACGGGACTCTAACCCGAGCCACGGCCACTCTCAGCGCTGATAACTACGTGTTGTGGTTTTATTATACCGGCAATCTTACCAGTCAGTATCACTATGAGTACGGACCAATCATCGAATGCCATTCGCGACAGTTACGCAGCCAAGCTCACCCTGTCGCTTCTCGGTATCGTGGGGATCGTCGTCGGTGCGGGGCTGTTTGTCCACATCGAAGCAGCCGAGGCGCTCGGTACCCAAAGCGGGGAGATCGGCTCAAGTATCCTCGGCCTACTGCTCGTGACGGTGATTAGTCTAGCCCTACTTGGCGTCACGATCGGAAGCCAGACGATTATTTCGTTGCGACATCTCGCCTCGAAGGCCGACCGGATGGCCGACGGCGATCTCGACGTCGACCTCGAAACCAGCCAAACCGACGAGATCGGCCAGCTCTACCGCTCGTTCGACTCGATGCGACGGTCGCTCCGAGCGGAGATCGCGAACGCGGACGAGGCCGCACAGCAGGCCGAAGCGGCCAGAGAGGATGCAAACCAGGCCCGCGACGAGATGGAACGTCGGGCCAGTCGGATCGAAACGCAGGCCGAACGCTACGAGCAGGTGATGCGAGAGGTCGCTGCCGGGGATCTGACCCGGCGCGTCGACCCCGCCAGCGAGAGCGAAGCCATGCAGCAGGTCGGACTCGCGTTCAACGAGATGCTCGACGAACTGGAAGGAACCGTCGGCGAGGTCACGACGTTCGCCGACACGGTAGGCGAGGCCGCACAGGGTGTCGACGACCGCGCCGAAGAGCTCCAACGAACGAGCGGTGGCGTCTCCGAAGCCGTTGAAGACATCTCCGAGGGTGCTCACCAGCAGACCGAAAACCTCCGAGATGTCGCCGGCGAGATGGACGGCCTGTCGTCGGCCGCCGAAGAGGTCGCCGCAACGGTTGAAACGGTCGCCAACACGACCGAGAACGCGACCGACGCCGGAACCGATGGCGAGGCCGCGGCTGCCGACGCACTCGAACAGATGGCTGCCGTCGAGGAGACTACCGGCCAGACGATGGCGGACATCGAGACGCTCGACGAAGAGATGACCGAGATCGGTGAGATCGCCGATATGATCAGCGACATCGCCGAACAAACCAATCTCTTGGCCCTCAATGCCTCGATTGAGGCCGCCCGTGCTGGTGAGGAAGGCGCAGGCTTCGCGGTCGTCGCCGAAGAGGTCAAATCGCTCGCCGAAGAGACTAAAGACGCTGCCAGTGAGATCGACGGCAAAATCCAGCGCGTCCAGACGAAAACCGGTGAAGCCGTCGACGGCATGGACGAAACCTCCGAGCGGATCAGCCAGGGCGTCGAGACGGTCGAGGGTGCGATCGACCAGCTCAACAACGTTATCGAGTACGTCGAAGAGATCGACGGCAGTATGAGTGAGATCAACCAGACGACCGAAGATCAGGCTCGCGCGGCGGGCGCGGTTGTCGACATGATTGACGAGGTCGCAGACATCAGCGAACAGACCTCCAACGCCGCCGACAACGTCACCGAGACGACCGAGCACCAACTCGACAGCCTCCGGACGGTCGAACGCGAGGCCGCCCAACTCGGCGCACAGGCCGAAAAACTCAGATCGGTGCTCGAACAGTTCGAGGTCTCGACCGACGGCCACAGTGGCTCGGTCACAGAGCCGACCAGCACGACGACCAACCGAATCACGGTCGACAGCTCGAAGACTGCAAGTGGATCGATGGCCGCAACTGACGGTGGCAAACACACCGAAAGCGGCTTCGAGTTCGGGGATTCAGAATGATCCTGTCGACCACACAGTGGGCCGCGGTGGGGGCGTCCGTGCTCGCAGCCGGGACGCTCCCGTCGCTGTATTTCGTCTTCAGTGATTCGGAGAACCGTGCGTACTACGGGATTCTTGCGGCGATCACGGCGATCGCTGCGGTCTCGTACACACTGACTGCGCTCGGAATCGGGACCATCTCTCTCGACGGGGCGAACTTCTACACGCCGCGCTACGTCGACTGGGCGCTGACGACGCCGCTGTTGATTCTGTATATGACACTCCTCTGTAAGCCAGGCAAACAACTATATGGCCTCCTGATCGGCCTCGATATCGCGCTGATCCTGCTCGGTGTCGCGGCTATCTTCACCGAGGGTGTAGTCTCGTTGGCGCTGTTCGGTGCCGGTTGTGCCGCCTATCTCGGGTTGGCGTACCTGCTCGTGGTCGAACTGCCGGCGCGGGCGACGTTCGAAACCGACCGCGTGGCGATCGTCTTCACCAAACTCCGCAACCTAACGGTCGTTCTCTGGACGATGTACCCCGTCGTCTGGCTGTTGGCCCCGGTCGGGTTCGGCTTCTTGCTGCCCAACACGGAGATGATGGTGATCGTCTACCTCGATATCATCACGAAAGTCGGCTTCGCGCTGTTCGCGCTTGTCGGCCGAGACGCGCTCAGCCCGCTGGAGAACGAGGCGCTGGCGATGGACGCCAGCGACGAAAACAACTCGGGCGTCGCCCCCGAGTTCGCCTAACTCTCGTTGTTTCTACTCGATTGATTCCGTGCCGCCATCGGTCGCCACATCCGACAGCAGCGACTCGAAGGAGTCGACCCGATAGTCGCCGAGAACACACCGACCGCGCCGGGCCGGACCGTGGCGTTCGACGTGAATCCCGTCGAGCCCGGCGTTCCAGGCGGCCCCGATATCGCTCTCGCCGTCGCCCGCGAGCACGCCGCGCTGGTCGGCGTCGACGCCCAGTTCGGCCATCGCGTGGACCACCGGTGCGGGGTCAGGTTTCCATCCGAGCTGTTCGGTACAACAGACGACCGTGTCGAACCAGTCAGCGATGTCGAGATGGCGCAATACGGGTTGGGTCAGAAAGGACTGGCAGTGGGTCACCAGACCGACTGGCACGTCCTGTTGGTCGATCTCACGCATGAACGAGGCCGCATCGGGATGGAGGTACGTCGACTCCGCACGCACGAGCGGCTGCTCTTCGTCGTGGAAGACGGGCCAGAACTCCGCCGGGTCGATCCCCCACTGGCGGAGTACGGGATCACGCGCCCCGCTGAGCCCGTGCCAGAGCAGTTCGGCCTCGCGGTCGCTAAAGTAGCGACCCAGCCGATCGCCGACGCGGTCGAACACCTCACGGGTGTACGACCACTCGGTATCGATCAGCGTCCCGTCGAGATCGAACAGCCAGAAATCGTACGCTTCAGTGACCATTGGACAGGTAGCTACGTGACGATATTATATGTGTGTTACGGTGTGACAAACGCATCGATTGCGGACCAGTTTACCACCGTGTACTTGCGGATGAGGCGAGGCCAAACATCGTCTGCGTGGTGTCGACAGATCGCCTCCGTCAGGAACCGATCTCATGCAGCGTCATCGACCTCACGAACGTGAATCGAACTGCCGAGATGATTGTGGAGCACGTCGTCGACCGAGTCGGCGTTGAACGCCGCCAGATCGTCGGCGATCGCTCGGCGGAGTGCCTCAAGCGACGACGGGTCGGTTTCGAGTTCGCTGAAACTGATCGACCGCACCGGCACGCCGAGTTTCTCGGCCGCAATCGACCGCATATGTGGCTCGTCGTTGAGTTCGCCCCGCCAGAGGTTGTACTGGAAAAACCGCCACCCCTCCTCGCCTGGCGTCGACGCGGGAATCCGAAGCACGGTTTCGAACTCGTTCGGGTCGACTCGAACTTCGTCAGGATCGAGGCGAAACCCGAGGCGAAAGACGTAGGCCGCGGCCATCAGTACTCGTCGTCGAACAGTTCGGCGAGCCGAAGGTCGTCGTCGGTAATGCCGCCGGCTTCGTGGCTCGTCAGCCGGACTTCGACAGTTCGAAAGCCGATGATAAGCTCGGGGTGGTGGTACTCTTCGTCGGCGATCTCGGCGAGATCTCTCGCGAAGTCGACGCCGGCGAGATAATCATCGAACTCGTAGATGCGGACGATTTCGTTTCCCTCGCGATCCCAGTCGTTCGGGAGCTGTGCGTCGACTTCGTCTTCATCGAGCGTCATACAGAGGTGTCGACGCCCGGCTCAATAACAGTTGGTGCTGAAGTCAGCTGGGAAAATACGACTGGTTAGTCGTCCGAGAGCTGTTCGAGAACGTGCGGCGGGATCTCCTCGCCCGAGACGTTCTCGGGGAGTCGTTCTGACAACTCGTCCGACCGGTCAGCCGGCTGATCAGTCAGTCGGTCGGTTGAGTCGACAGCTGTGTCAACATCGGCCTCAGCGTTGGCGTCGACCGGTGGGAACTCACCGTCGAACTCCGGGTTAAATAGCTGCATTGCGGTCTGAATCGTCGTCCAGTCGTCCTCAGCAGCAGCCTCCCGGAGGCTTTTGGTCGGAGCTGACAGTAGTTGGCCGACAAGCGAATCGGCGAGCGATTCGATCACCTCGCGCTGTTGGTCGGTCAGTTCGCCGTGCGAATCGAGCTTGGCGAACGCGGTGGCGACCTCCCGATTTTTCATGCGCTCGGCGCTCTCATACATCGTTCGGATCGACTCGTCCGCCCGCTTGCGTTTAAATAGGGAGATGAGTCGGTCGAACTCCTCGTCGATCATTGTTTCGACCGCTTCGGCGGCGGTCTTCCGACGGCGGTGAGTCGACTCGGTGACCGATTCGAGGTCGTCGATATCGAACACCTCGACGTTCGTTAGCTGGGCCGCCTCCGGATCGATATCTCGTGGTTGGGCGAGATCGATACAGATCGTCTCGCCCGCGGATGCCAGCCCCTCGCCACAAAGAACGTACTCCGGGCTCCCCGTCGCCGAGATGATAACTGTTGCCTGTTGGGCCGCTGACGCGGCCGCATCGAGACCGATGGCGCTTGCGTCGACGTCCAACGTGTCGGCGATGTGTGTCGCGTGGGGAATCGTTCGGTTGGCGACCAGAATACGGTCGACACCCGTCGATTCGAGCGCCGTCGCCGCCAGCGAACCCATCTCGCCAGCGCCGACGACCAGCGCGGTCGAGCCGGTGAGATCGGTTTCGCGGCCAGCGAGCCTGACCGCCGCCGACCCCAGCGAGACGACGCCCTCGTTTATCTCGGTCTCCGTGCGAGCGCGCTCGCCGACGTGGATCGCCTTCATGATCGCGTCGTCCAACAGCGGGCCGATCCCGTCGGCCGAGCGCGACGCCTCGAAGGCGGTTTTGAGCTGGCCAATAATCTGGTCCTCGCCCAGAACGAGCGATTCGAGCCCGGCGGCCACACGCATGAGGTGCCGTAGGCTCGCCTCGTGGTCCATGTGGTCGACCGCGCCCTCGCGGACGTCGGCGACCAGTTCCGAGAGGACGTGGCGTCCCTGCTCGGCGCGGTCGGTGACGACGTAGGCCTCCGTGCGGTTGCACGTCTGGATGGCAAACGCCTCCGAGACGCCCGGTTTAGCCCGAAGTTCGGCGACCCGGTCGGTGACCGAGCCACAACTTGCGGCTTCGATCTCGTCGACGGATGCATTGGTATGGGAGACGCTCACGCCCGTGATGACACCGGTCCGAATCATCGATGCCCTCCTGTCATATCGTCGTATTCGGCTCCCATTACGCGTTCTGCCTCTTTTCTTGCCTTGGGAGTACCCGTATGTAAAGCCTTCCAAACGGCCGACGAACTGACAACCGATCGGAGCGCTTGGCGGCGCTTTTCGGCCGACGCGTCCGACGTTTTCAGCTCGGCGCGAAGCTCGCCGGTGAGCTCGGCCATCGCCCCGGCGTTGCGAATCTCGGCTTCGATCTGTTGGCGGAGATGCCGCGAGAGCACGGGACTCTTCGCGCCGGTCGAGATCGCCACCGAAACTGGCCCGTCTCGAACCGTTGCTGGCACGACTACGCTGCCGACCGGACGCTCGCCCGATTGGTCGGTTCGGTTCACAAGAATCCCACGCTGGTGGGCGACTTCGTCGACCGCCCTGTTGAGTTCGCTGTCGTCGGTCGCGGCGACGACGAGTGCCGGGTCGATTCGGTCGACCCACGCGTCGAGCTCGGCTGGCTCGGGGGCTGCACGGATCCGGTCGACACCGGCCAACTCGCCCTCGTCGAACCGATCGTCGAACACCGGGCTGATGACGACGACGCGCGCCTCGCGGGCAAAGCGGCGAGCTTTGCGGGCCCCGACGCTCCCGCCGCCGAAGACGAGCACTGTTTGATCGCTGAAGTCGTGGTAGAGCGGAATCACTCGGTGTTTGCCTCCGCGCGCTCGGCCAGTCGGATGCCGGTCTTTTTGAGAATCCGCGTTGAAAACAGCGAGTCCCAATCCTCGTCGTCGACGTCCCAAAAGTCGTCCATTCGCGCTTTGACCTGCTGGATTCGTTGTTGGCTCTCGGCCTCAGTTCTGCCATGGGTCATCGCAAAGAAATTGTACGGCCAGACGCCCTCGTGGCGCGGACGCTGGTAGCAGTGGGTGACGAAGCCGAGGCTCGCGATTTCGGGGCCGACCTCCGAGACTAGCTCGTCGGGGACGTTCCAGACGGTCATTCCGTTTTCGGTATAGCCCAGCGCGTAGTGATTCGGGATGACGCCAACGCGGCGGACCTTTCCCTCCTCATTGAAGCGCTTGACCGTGGCGATCACCCAGTCGACATCGGCGTCGAGCGCGTCGGCCACGTCGCGGTAGGGGGTTGCGGTGATCGGCAGGCCGCCCTGAATTTCGAGCACGAGATCCCGCTCGGCGGGCGTCAGCGTCGACTTGTCGCTCGGTTCGACCGCGGGCCCGAGGTGAGCGAGGTCGACGTCCCCGTCGCTGATCGGTCCATCGAGCATGAACTTGGCCTCGACCCGGAACTCCTGAATCTTGGGAAGGTTATACGTCTGTTGGCCGGTTTCAGTCTCGATCTCGTCGAGGACTTCCTCGATGCGGTCTTCGTCGGCAACCGAGACGACGAACCACATGTTCAGATAGGGGTGTTCGCGCTCGTAGTTGTGAGCGACCTCTCTAAAGGAGTTCACTTGCTCGGCGACTTCGTCGAACCGTTCGGGCGGGGCGTGCATGGCGACCAGCGAGGCGTTGCCACCGATTGCTTGGGCGTTGACCAGCGCGCCAAAGCGAGTAAGAATTCCCTTGTCGTCGAGGTGTTTAACGCGCGCGAGAAGTTCGTCCGCAGAGACGTCGACGCCGCGGTCCCTGAGCGCGGCGGCCGCTGGCTCGAAGGGGCGTTCGACGGTCGGAAAACCGCCTTGAAACGCGTTGACGATTGCGCGGTCGAGCCTCGATAAATCCGCGTCGACCTGTTGCATACTGATACTCAGCGGTCGGTGAGAATAAGGCTCACGGAGCGGACGAGCCTCGAACGACGAACACGGACGCCAGCGACCGGAATCTGTCACGATTGACCCGAGACGATTTCGGCCCAGATGGGAACGTTTAGGCCGACAGATTGTAGTCAGATACACAGACAGTCGCGGCACCCCGCCGCGAAACGTGGAGGTCACCTGCCGGACAAACGGGCGCACATCGGTTGTGCCGGCTCGTAGCTCGGAGTTATCATGAGATCAAGACAGTTGCTCACCAGGCTCGAACCAATCCTGTTGGTCGCCATCGGCGGCTTCGCGGGGGCCAATCTCCGGTACGTCGTCGACCTCGTGGTTCCGGGCTCGCTTTCAGGGACCTTTTTCGTCAACGTCGTCGGCAGTTTCGCACTCGGCGTGCTGGTGTACGACTCGTTGGACAAGCCAGCGATAACCGACAACGCCCGGCTGGTGTTCGGTACGGGGTTTCTCTCCTCGTTTACGACCTACAGCACGTTCATTCTCGATACCGTGCTCGCCGAGCCGCTGACAGCAGTCGACTACGTCGCAGCAAGCTATCTGGTCGGTTTTCTGGGAGTGCTCGCCGGTCGACGGCTCGTCACCGGAGGTGAACGGTCGTGGTCCTGACCGAGCCGGCATATCTCGTCGGAACGGGTGGGGCCATCGGCGCGGTGCTTCGGTATCTGGTCGCCAGGTGGGTCGTCCGGTGGCGCGGCCCGACGCGATTTCCCACGTCGACGCTCATCGTCAACATCGTCGGGAGCTTCGCGCTCGGCTGGCTGTTGTTCTGTGGCTACAGCGAGGCCGTGACGCTGTTTTTCGGGGTCGGTGTCTGTGGTGCGTTTACGACCTACTCCTCGTTTAGCGTCCAGACGGTGCGGCTCTGGGAGGACGGGATGGGCGGGCTCGCGGTCGTCAACGTGATCGGAAACCTCGTACTCAGCGGACTCGCGGTCGGCTTGGCGTGGCTTCTGGTCTGACTGACTATTTAAAGGAAACCGCATCGAGGTCGACTTCGAGATCGTCGACCGACTCGTTGAACGCGTCGACGAAGCGAGCCACATCGCCGGCCAGCGCCCGGACGTCGGGCGCAGACGGTGGGCTGTACTGCGAGAGCAGATACACACCACCCTCGCCGCCGACTCGGAGGTACGACACCTGTTCCTCCTCCCATTTGAGCTCCCAGCGCGTGCCGTCGACGGTCGTCGAAAACGTGCCGTAGTCGGTGCCTTCGTACCGATAGCACTGCTGGGCGATTTCGGTGGCGACCTTGTGGATCGCCGCGACGATTCGGTCGCGGTCGGCGACGACCGAGGCCGTCGACCGAACCTCGGGGAATTCGGTGTCGATCTCGTCGAGAATGCCCTCGCGCGAGGCGACGAACTCGTTGTACGCGTCGACAAACGCGCCGTAATCGGTCATCGCATCCAGCAGGGCTTTCGGCTCCGGTGGTCGCTTGGTCGAGATCACGTAGGTTTCGGCTCCCGATCGGCCTTCGAACAGGAGGAATTCGAGTCGACCGGCTTCATATTTGACCGTCCACTCGCCGCGGTCGGTTCGGAACGTCCGGCGGCCGTAGTCGCCGCCCTCTAACAGGGCGAGTTCGCGGGCGATCTCACCGGCGTGGGCGGTCACCTGCGTGAGAATGGCTTCGCGCTGCTCGCGGAGTTCCTCGGTTGTTTTAGCGTCTGTTTCGAGGCCGTCGACCATTCATCTCTTGTAAGTGGGTCAGGCGAATAAGTCGTGCGTTGCGGTGGCCGTTTATAAGTAAAAGGTTCTGTTGAAATCCTCAAGCAATGACGGGTTTCAGGCGTTGTGCTAAATACACAGCGCGTATCTCGCATGGTGTCTGTTAGATTGGGGTACCACTAGACGTGCAAGTCAGCCCGAAACTGGTTGGTAGATGCACTATCTGATCGGTGATGGCGTGGGGGAGTCACCTTGAGCCGCGGCCTAATTTAACACCCAGAAGCGATAGTTGAGATAGGCGGCGAACGAGACCCAGAGAAGATACGGTGCGAGGAGGAGTGCTGCCCGTCGATCAACGCGGTCGAAGGCCCACATCGTCGTGACGATGAGTAGCCAGAGGAGTCCGATCACGGCCAGCCCCCACCCGAGTTCCTGCAGTCCGAAAAAGACGGCTGACCATCCCAAATTGAAGACGAAGTGTACCACGAATACGCCAAGAGCGATCCAGACCTCGCGGGGCGAAAACTCGATTTGTCGCCAGACGAGCCATAGTGCGACTCCGATGAGTGCGAACAGGGAGATCTAGACGGGGCCGAATACCCAGTTCGGTGGAGAAATCATCGGCCGCTGAAGGGTACCGTACCACGTGCTGAGACTTTGCATCGTGAAGACTGATCCGGAAGCTCCGACAATCTCAACGGTCAGGATAGCTATTGTGAGGGCGATGACAGGACGGTCGCGTGGAAATCGGCGGAATCGAGACACGAGTGATACCACGTAAACAGATTGGGCCCATTGGCCCAAAGTGTTGTACGTTGAATCTGGATTTCGGTCAACCGTCTCTCAGAGGAACTCTCTCCACCCCTCGGTGAGAGGCCGGTCGGCGCTTTGTTGCTGCACGCATCCTCTGTATCGGTCACTTGACCATCCACTAGTTACTGGATAGGTTGGCACAGGGCGTGCAAGATCGATCGCGCAAGTCAATCATGGGCAAGTGGTTGCGATCTGCAGATTAGATCGAGAAATACAGTCGGGTGACCTACCATGCCGTTTCGAATACTACGCGATTCCTGCCAGTAACTGCTCTGCTGCGCTCTCGGAAAGGTTATATATTAAATATACGTATGTTTATATGACCATATATAATGGAAGATAATGTTGGTCTGACGACGGTATCTCGCCGGAGACTACTCCAGACCGCCGGTACCGGGGCGGTAGTCATCGGTCTGGGCCTGGGAGCAATCCCGGGAACAGCGGCGGCGATGAACAAAGCGGAGTTGATCGAGGCAATGGCGAGCGAAACTGGGCTCTCGAAGGCGGACACAAAGCGGGCGCTTGATGGGTTTATCAACGCGACGACGAAGGCCCTGAAGAACGGCGATAGTGCCGTACTGGTCGGGTTCGGTGCATTCAGTATCTCGAAGCGCTCAGCCCGGACGGGACGGAATCCGCAGTCGAGAAGTGGGCCCCCTGCTGACTCGCCGGTGACCTTCGAGTCGTGCCCAGAGTTCGCAGCCGCTCTCGATCTCAATCCTGGCAAGGGCGACGAGGCCAGCGCCAAGTGTCGAGATGCCGACTTGACAATCGACGCGGAGTACATCGCGAGTGAAACGGGACGTGACCCCGAGAGCAGGCTCTCGGAGAAGGACGCACAACTGGCGCTGGATGCGTTCACCAACGTGACGACGCAAGCCCTAAAGAAGGGTGACAGACTGTCGGTGAGCGAAGGATTCGGTGTATTCAGTATCTCGAAGCGATCTGCACGGACGGGTAGGAATCCCCAGACGGGTAAGGAGATCCAAATCGCGGCAAAAAATGTGGTCAAGTTCAAAGCGGGTGCCGAACTCTCCAAGGCCGTCAACTAAGACTGGAGCGGCACACACCAAGGTCTCGATCAAGACGTTAAAAGCCTCTCGTCGGACTCTCGTTCACTAAGCCCCACAGGACTGACGGAAATACGATCCTGTAGCGCACTATAAGCAACTGCTGAATGCACCCTCTGTATCTTGCACACCACTTCTGCCAGGATTTTATCAGTTCAACAGGGCCAAATAACATAGACGATGGGCACGATGGGACTCCCGCGAGCGACCGCAGGGAGCGAGCGGGAGTAAATCGTGCCCGTGAAGGAACGAAGTGACTGAACGGGCACGATGGGATTCGAACCCACGATCGAGCAGTTAGGAACCGCTCGCCTTGTCCACTAGGCCACGTGCCCAAGTAGGTACTACTCGACAGTGGTTTGGTAAAAAACGCCCGGCCCGAACCGGCTTAGTTGGTTTTCTCGGTTTCCGTCTCGGTCTCTGGCTCTTCGGTGTCGGTCGTTTCGGTCGTGGAGTCCAAATCGGGGTTGCTGATCTCGCTGAGCTCGTCTTCGATCTCTTCGCGTCCTTTCTTGAACTCACCCATCGCCTGTCCCGTCGAGCGCGCCAACTTCGGGATCTTGTTCGCGCCGAACAAGAGCACGATGATGAGCACGATGACGAGCATTTCTGGGCCGACAGGGCCGAATAGTGGAAGCATGGTAGCCATCTCTATCAACCGATAACCCTGTCATAACTATAGGCTTTTTGCTCAGCAAACATCCAGCCCAAAGTGACTGGATCAGCAATAAAAAGAACTAGGTCGACCAGAACCGTTCTGCTCGCCGGTCGACGAACGCCAAACCGGTCGAACAACGAAACACTGAAACGACACACAGGCAAACGACGGGTATGGAACTGCGGGTTATCGAGAAGACTGAGACGGAACTCCGCATCGAAATCGCTGGCGAGGACCACACCTTCATGAACGTTCTCAAAGGCCAACTACTAAACACCGAGAACGTCTCGGCAGCGACCTACGACATGAATCCCGAACAGTCCGGCGGCCAAACAGACCCCGTGCTTTCGATCACGACCGAGAACGACCTCGATCCGCTCGACGCACTCGCGGCGGGCGCAGCGGCCGTCCGAGAGACGACCGACGAGTTCGTCGACGCATTCACATCGGCAGCCTAACGCGACAACACGAACTGAATCGCAATCAGAAGCTTTCGATTCGAAAACAAAGCGTTTTGTTCCGGATTTCGCTTACCGACGGTTTTCGAGCGAAACGACGTGCGTGGCGTCGACTGTCAGCCAGTGAGTCATTTTCTTTTCGGGGGGTTGACCTGCGACGGAGACGGTATACTCTTGGCGTCCGTCAGGTGTCGTCGTCGTCCGGCCCTCGAAGACAACCTCATCGGCTGGCGTAGGCCGAGACTCTCTGAGAGACCAGAGCAACGGTTGGATAACAGAGCTATGGAGGGGGTGATTGGTGGAGGACACGGTGACTCCGACGGTTTGCTGAATAAAATCTGTTGTCATTCAATGCTGACGAGTCAGCGACAGACAATTGTCAGTCGTCTCGGCACACATCGTGATTCAACGCCATTCGGAACCCGTTTTCGACACCGACTATCCATCTCAGAGTCGGACCGGAAGCCCGACCGAACGGAGGTGCGCCTTTACCTCTTGAATCGAGTACTCGTCGAAGTGGAAGATCGACGCCGCGAGCGCCGCGTCCGCGCCCGCATCGCTGAACACCTCGGCCATGTGTTCGGGACCCCCGCAGCCTGACGAGGCGATTACGGGTGTTGAGACGTGCTCACAGACCGCCTCGGTGAGCGGAATGTCGTAGCCGTCTTTCGTGCCATCGGTGTCGATGGAGTTGACGAACAGTTCGCCAGCGCCGCGCTCTTCGGCCTCGATCGCCCAGGCGACTACGTCTGTGCCGGTCCCTTCACGACCACCTTTGATCGTACACTCGAACCAGCACTCCTCGCCGTCGACGGTCGCGTAGTATTCGCCCTCGTCGTCGTACCGGCGGCGAGCATCCACGGAGATGACGATACACTGACTGCCGAAGGCAGTCGCTCCTTCCGTAATGAGTTCGGGTCGCTGGAGCGCGGCGGTGTTGATCGAAACCTTGTCCGCGCCTGCTCGGAGCGTCTCTTTGATGTCCTCCTTGGTACGGATGCCGCCACCGACGGTAAGCGGAATAAAGCACTCGTCGGCGACCTGCGAGACGGTTTCGAGCATCGTTTCGCGGCCGTCGGCCGAGGCGGTGATATCGAGAAAGACGAACTCGTCGGCGCCCGCCTCGTTGTAGGCTTTCGCCATCTCGACGGGATCGCCCGTATATTTGAGGTCCTCGAAGTTGACGCCCGTATAGACCGCGGCGTTGCCCTCGTCGTCGAGGTCGACGTCGATACAGGGGATGATGCGTTTTGTCAGCATTGGATACCGGTCAGTATGTGAGTGGGTGGTTTCACCGTTTCGACCGTCGACCAAGCCGATTGGCGTGCTGGCCGAAATCGCGTGGACTTAAGCACTGCCTGCACCATCGGCCCATATGGTCGGTTCACTCGTTGCGACGGCTTTTTGGGCCATGTTGCCCGCCTACGTTCCGAACAACGCCGCGGTGCTCGCCGGTGGCGGTCGACCCATCGACGGCGGTCGAACGTGGGGCGACAGGCGGGTTCTCGGTGACGGCAAAACCTGGCGTGGCACCGCGGTCGGCACGCTCATCGGGGTTTTGTTGGCACTCGGTCTCAATGCCATCAACGGCCCCGCCTCCGCGGCGCTCGGAGCTCCGCTGCCGACGTTTCCACTGCCCGCCGCCGTCGGGCTCGCCTTCGGTGCGATGGCTGGCGATATCGGCGCCTCATTTATCAAGCGCCGGAGCGGCCGCCAGCGTGGGGCGGCCTTTCCTGGCCTCGATCAACTTGATTTCGTCGTCGGAGCGCTCGGGTTGGCCTTCGTGTTCGCGACCGACTGGTTTCTGTCGACGTTCACCCTCGAAATCATCGCGGTTATCCTCATCATAACGCCGCTGCTGCACGTGAGTACCAACATTATCGCGTTCAAAATCGGCGCGAAAAACGAGCCGTGGTAGCCCGATCCTACTTATATAGATTATAAATCCGGTCCGTTCTCGGCGAGCCGTGTTTCGCCCGCCGAGACGCTCTCGCCCTTCTCGACGAGCAAGTCTTCGCGCGAGTAGGTGGCCGGTAACAGCACGTCGACGCGGCTGCCGAACGAGATGTGGCCGATGCGTTGGCCGCCCACCAGTTCGTCTCCCGGTTCAACGTACGGATGGATTCGGCGGGCGAACCAGCCCGCGATCAGGGTGACTTCGTACTCGCCGCAATCGATCACGACCCGCTCGTTTCGATCCGACTCCTTCGAAAAGGCCGGTTTGTAGGCTCCAGGACGGTGGTCGACCGACCGAACGGTGCCAGCCATCGGCGCGCGGTTGACGTGGACGTCGGTGACATTCATAAACGTCCCAACCCGGAGTCGCTCGCCCTCCTCGCGGATGACCGAGATGTGGCCGTCTGCCGGGGCGACGATCCCGGAGCCGGGTGGAGTGCGGTCGGGATCTCGGTGAAACCACAGCGAGCCGACGCCGAGCGCCAGCGCGATCACCGCGAGCGGCGGGCTGAGCACGGCTGCGGGGAGTGCGACTGCGAAGCAGGCCGCCGCATACCGCCAGCCGCCGGGGGCGACGGCGTAGGGGAGTCCGGCCATGTTATGCGGTCGACCGGAGTTCGCTCCGACCCTCGGCCCACGCCGCCAACAGGTGGGTGAGGTGGAGTCTGTCGTCGAGCCCCTCGGTCAGATCGAGATCGACCTCGCCGGCGAGCGCGTGGAGCCGAGTGATCTCGTTCGTGGGCAACTCCGAGCGCGAGCGGGCGACACGCAGGAGTTCGCCGAGCAACTCTTGGCCGTCGTAGCCGCCGTCGGAAAGGAGATCGTCGACCGTTTTTCGCGCCGATTTGAGCTCACCACGCTGGGCGTCGGTGAGCACACTGAGGAGTTCGTCGTCGTCACCGATCTCGCCCAGCGTTTCATATGCGGTTTGCATCGTGAGTTCATCGGCCTGAGTCGCGGTCGTTTGGGCGGTCAAGATTGCCCGCCTGAGGTCGCCGCCCGCAGCGCTGGCAATGAATTCGAGGCCAGCCTCGTCGTAGTCGACCGCTTCGGCGATACAGATTCGGTCGAGAACCGCGATCGTTTCGTCGGTTGTCGCCGACCGGAACGGAACCGGGAAACACCGCGACTGGATGGGTGCGATGAGCTTCGAGGGCTGGCGCGTCGTGAAGACGAACTGGGTCGTGCGGTGGTGCTGTTCCATTACTCGACGCAGGGCCTGCTGGAAGTCCTCGCGGATCGCCTCGGCGTTATCGAGCAAAAGCGTCTTGAACTCGCCCGAAACCGGTGCATAGCTCGCCGATTCCTTGAGTACGTGGCTGATCATGTCGCGTTTCGACAGCCGGCTCCGTCCGGTGAGGAACTGTCTGAATCGAGGGTCGGACGTGATCTCCTTTTTCGTCCGATTGAAGAAGTCCGCCACGTTGAGTTCGATTAGATCGGCCTCAGTGTCGTCGTGTACCTCGCGGGCGAGTGCGCGAGCGGCGGCGGTTTTGCCAACGCCCGGTGGCCCTTGAAGAATGAGATTCATCGGCTCGCCGACCGTGCGTTTGAGACGGTCACGGACCTCCGGTTGGGGGAGCTCCGAGAGATCGGGCGCGTACGTATCGGTCCACAGCGGCGCGTCCATTGGCTATCCTATCGACTCCGTAGGGAAGAATCGGTCGGTTACGGTGGCGCTCGAGAGGTACGGTAGCTGCTACTTACCACGTAGTAACATTTACACACACTGCCAAACGATCAGTCAATAATCACATGGGCACAAAACGATCAGTCGGAGAAGCAACGCTTGTGGTTCTCGCAGTCGTGGCTCTACTGTTTTCAGCAGCGTTCCTTCCGGCTGGCGGCAGCCTATTCGGTGAGGGCGGGTTTGATGGCGAACTCCCCGGCGGTCTCAGTGGTGAATCGCTGGATGTTGATGGTGGACAGGGCGGTGAGGCTGGCTCGGAAGGTGGCCTGCAGTTCGAATCGATTGAGGGACTGAACGGCATTGGCTCGTCGAGCGGTTCGTCACTCATGCAGCCACCGTCCGAATCACCGATAAGTGGTGACCGTGGCTCCAATGAGGGCGAGAAGTCGGTTCCCGTGTTCGTCGTAGAGTCGTCCGAGGACACGTACTGGCGACAGAAGGCGTACACCGAGTACACCGGGACCGGCTGGGAGGAGTCGGCCGAAACCCAGTCGATCGACGATGGGGTCCCGAACGAGGAGTTGACCCAGGGGAGTCAGACGATAGAGTACGAAGTGACACTCCTCGAAGAGAGCCAGTCCTTGCCGACGGCGTGGCAGCCCGAATCGGTCGAGTTCTCCGATGAGTCGATCGACACCGAGATCGAAGCCTCATCAGTCGGTGGCATACAGGCCGAGCGTCAGGTACCCAAAAACACGAGCTACGTCGCCGAGAGCGCAGCACCCACTGACGATCCAAATGAGCTTCGCGAGGCCGACGGCAGCGATCCAACCGAAATCGAAGAGACGTATACACAACTCCCATCGAACACTCCTCCGCGCGTAGGTGACTTTACAGACGATGTCGTCGACGGTGAACCAACGCGATACGACCGGGCTGTCGCGGTCGAAAACTGGCTCGAATCGAACAAGGAGTACTCGCTGCAAACCGATATCGATACGACCGAACCGATCGCCGAACAGCTACTGTTCGAGGTCGACGAGGCCTACTGCCAACACTTCGCGACGACGATGGTCGCGATGCTCCGAAGCCAAGACATCCCCGCACGCTACGTCGTCGGCTACTCGGGCGGCCAGTCAGCTGGCGAAGACGAGTATCTCGTTACCAGTGACAGGGCCCATGCGTGGGTCGAGGTCTACTTCCCGGAGACGGGCTGGGTTCGGTTCGACCCGACCCCTGGTGAGGCGGGAGATCCATCCGAGGGAGATCTCTCGGTCGACACGCCGGAGCCGCCGTACAACGTCTCGCTGAACCGCTCGGCAACTGTCGGCGCGTCCGTCTCGGTATCCGTCGAGAAAAACGACAGCAGCGTCTCCGGTGCGCCAGTCTACGTCAACGATGAACGCGTCGGCTGGACCAACACGAACGGAAACGTTTCGACCACGCTTCCGTACACCGAAGATATCACCGTCGACGCCCGTAAACCGGGCTCGGAGACGAAATACGATGGCGACTCGGAATCGGAGTCGGAGTCGGAATCCGCATCGGGTTTCGAAGGGATAGATAGCCAACTCGCAGCCACGGCCGGACAGGTGGCAACACAGGCTTCCCTTGCGACCGTCCATCTGGCCAGCCCAGTCGCACGTGAACTCTCCACACCGATTTCCCAGTCGGAGGGATCGTCCGGATCGTCGTCGGAAACGTACGAAGCCGAGACCGAGGGTACGGTCGACGTCGGCGGAAACCGGACGGCTGGTGGGACAGCGGTGGTCAAGGTAGCCGTCGACGATGTGGCGGTTCCGAACGCGAACATCAGTGTCGACGGCGAACCGGTCGGCACCACCGACGACGAGGGGCTGTATGAACTTTCGTTGGAAGAGTTCGAGCCTGGAACCTACACAGTTGCCGCAACTCGAGAGCCAGTCTCGACCACCGACGAATTCGAGGTGACCGCCCCCGATGCGAATGAAGAAGACGAATCGGATCCGCTCGCACCGAACGTATCGGTCGAGCCTGACCTCGTCGCCCTCCCAGGAGGGTCGGCGACAGCGACCGTCAGCCGTGACGGTGAGCCGGTCAGCGACACCCCAGTTCGAGTCGACGGCGAGGTCGTCGGTCAAACCGACGAAAACGGTACCGTCGCCGTTTCGTTTCCGTTCGCGAACGCCGTGGAGGTAAGTGCGAGTCTCGACGGCCAGCGTACCAATGAGTCGGTCGACGGGTTGTATCGAAATGCAGCGGCGATCGGTGGCGGACTTGTTATCGCCATCGCTGCTACAGGCGGCCTCGCGTACCGGCGTGGCGTGACGCTCGCAGGTATCAAGCGAAAGCTCGCAGTGGGTGTGCAACTGCTCGTTAGCCTTCCACACCGACTGACAGCGTTGTTGGTTCGGCTGGCGTCAGCTTTCGAGCGCGTGGTGGTCGGAATCTGGAGATGGCTCCGAGCGATTCCCGCGCTGCTTTCGGGCTCGCTCATCGATATTCTCCGCCTGTTCGACCCACGTCGACTGCTGGCGGTTGTGATTGGCTGGCTTCAAACCGCTTCCGAAGAGTTTGGTGGCGATGGGAACCCAGACGCCGAAACGCACGCGGCGGCGGGTGAAAGCCCGAAGCCACGGTCGGCCGAACATCGACGGATCAGATCGATCTGGAACGCGTTCGTTTCTGCGGTGCGACCGCCGCGGTTCACGAAACGGACGCCCGCCGAAATCGGCCGGTATGCGGTCTCTCGTGGGCTCCCTCAGCGTCCGATCGAGTATCTCACCGATCTCTACCGGTCGATCGAGTACGGTCGGCGGTCAGCCGACGATACCCAACTCGAACAGGCACGAGATGCGCTTTCGAACGTCAAGAATAGCGAGGGCAACGAATGAGTGGGCTTCCGCGGGCGCGGCATGTTCTGCTCGGGCTGTGTATTGTCCTCACGCTCGGTTCGGCCGCTATCGTGGGCTACTGGCCGGAACTACTACCGGCGGTTGTCGAAACCGCGATCGATGAGGCCACCGCCGAGTTCGATACACAGCAGGCGATTTTGCTGATCGGGGTAGTTCTCGGCCTGCTGGGTTTGGGTGGCTCGTGGATGTGGCGGACGAACACGGCTCCATCGGCGCTCTCGGATATCGCTGCCAAAACACCGGACCGTGATGTGGAGATCAACGGCGCGCCACTGACCGAGACGTACGACCGTGTCCGTCACGGTCTGTACGGTGACAAGCAGGCGATCGACGATGCGCTTCGCGACGTCGTGGTCTCGCTTGGCGATCGACAGTTCGAGGACCGAGCGGCCGCCCAGCGCTACGTCGACGAGGGCAAATGGACCGACAACCGAGTAGCCGCCGCCTCGCTCACCACGACCGACAGCGTCGATTTCCCGCTGTGGTATCGCGTCTACGCGTGGCTGTATCCCACCCACGCCTATACGTATCGGACCAACCAGACCCTGCGTGCAGTCGAAGCGGTCTGTGCCACGACGGTATCGGGCTACGCTCCCCCAAGCCGACCGACGCGACGGCGAGACAAACTCCGCTCGCTGTTCGGATTGGAGACGGAGGGCGATCGCTGATGCGGATCTACCGCTTTCGAAGCCTCCGCGCGTATGTGATTATCCTAGTGGCCGCAGGGGTTGCCACCGCATCGATCCCGCTGGTGATCGCAGCCGTCGTTCCGCTGGTGTTCGTTCTGTACGGGGCGCTCGCCACCACGCCGACGATCGACGAGAACGTCCGAATCAGTCGTGAACTCTCGCCCGAGACACCGATGCCGGGCCAGCCGGTGGAGGTAACGCTCTCGATCCAAAACACCGGCGAGGCCGCGCTCACCGATTTCCGATTCGTCGACGGCGTTCCCCAAGAACTCGGCGTGATCGAGGGCTCACCACGGGGAGGGACTGCGATCGGCAGTGGGCAGACCCACTCGGTCACGTATACGCTCGCCGCAGACCGGGGAACGTATGCGTTCAGCGATGTAACTATTCGTGCTCGCAACGCCGGTGGCACACGGCTCGTCGACACGACAACCACGGCGACAGGGGCAACCGAGTTCACCTGCCAGGTCACTGTTGATGACATTCCAGTTCAACAGACAACGGCGTACGCGGGTCAGTTGGCGACGAACAGTGGCGGACCGGGCGTGGAGTTCTTCGCGACGCGCGAACACCGCCCGGGCGATCCAGTCAAACGAATCGACTGGCGACAGTACGCCAAAACCGGCGAACTGGCGACAGTCATGTACCGCGAACAACACGCCGCCCACATTGTCGTCCTCACCGACAGCCGCCCGTCGACCCACGTGGCCGCCGATCCGTCCGAACCGACTGGGGCAACGCTCAGTGCGTATGCGGCGACGATCGCCACCGAGGTCCTCATCGACGATGGCCACCACGTCTCTGTCGGTGCGCTCGGGATCTGCGATCCACAGACGCAAACCGGCCCGCCAGCGTGGGTCTCCTCAGACGAGGGGGCTTCGTTCACGAGCCATGCAACGGCCGTCTGTAACGCCGCTGCAACGACGAACGCGACGGCTGAAGACGCCACGTCGACCGACGATTCAGCGGCCGATGTTGCTGGTGAGGCCGAAGCTACCTCCGAGGGCGAGACAGACGCCACGCCATCGAGTGTGTTCGCCGACGGGGGCACCGACTGGCATCGGCTTCGCTCGCTCGTCCCGACTGGTGCGCAGGTGCTGTGTTGTACCCCTGCCACCGACGACGCGATCGTCGACCTCGTCGAATCACTCCGCGGCGACGGTCACGAGGTGACGATCCTCTCGCCGCAGTCGACCCGCGAGAGCGTTGGGGGGCGAACCGAAGCACTCCGTCGGGCGGTTCGTCTCGACCGAATGCGCCTGTTGGGGTCGTCGGTCGTCGACTGGGACCGCGAAGAACGGCTTTCGGTCGCACTCAAGCGAACGCTCCAGACGGGCAGGGGGTTGCACTGATGTCGACTCGACGGCTCCTGCCGATGGCGCACACTACCCCGTTGGCATCGCTACTGATCGGATCGTTCGTCGCTGTCGGAATCTGGCTGTTCACCCTTTCGGTCGGCGAGTTCGTCGGCATCCCGGTCGCCTGTCTCGCTGGCGGGCTGTTGGGAGTCGTTTCGTACATCCACAGCACGGAGACCCCGATCGGGCGAGTGCTTGCGAGTCTCTTGGTCCCGGTGACGGGACTTGTGGCGTTGGTCGCTGTCGGCCTCACGATCCAAGAGGTAATGACCATCGGATCGTTTGGAGATGCGACGTTCATCCGATCGATCATCGGCTATCTCGGCGTGACGGTCGCCGCAGGAATGGCCACGTTCGGTGTGTTCGCCACCCGTCATCGCGGGATCGGAAACGGCGCACTCGCGACGCTTTGGCAGACCGCGGTGATCGCCCTGGTCGGCGCTGGGGTCGTCTTAGGTGGGCTATTCATCGTTCGGTTCGAAGCACTCACCACAATCGGAGACTCAGGCATTGGCGGCACAGCTGCCAGCGACTCGTTCGTCTCGGGGTTCTTCAGCGAGTTCGTCTTTGGGCCCACCGAGCCAGGAATCGTCCTGATGACGTTCTGTGTGCTGGCAACGTTCACCGTCGGCACGCTCAAGATATTCCTCAGTGTCGCCCCGATCGTCGAACTCACTTCGCAGTCGAACCAACAGCAGGTCAGTAAGACCCTTTCGCGAGTCGACAAGTGGCTCACGATGACGTTCGCACTGGTGGTCGGTCTCACAGTTGTCGTTATCGTGTTGACGGCCTCACCAACCGAGATCGCGGAGTTCGAAACACAGTACGCCGCGGTGTTCGAGCTCTGTGCGTCGAGATCGCTTCGCTGGGTGCTCGTGGCCGCGATCGGGGTGCTGGGGAGTGGCTCACTGTTGATCGGTGGGCTCAAACTCGTCACGGGAAGCGTGACAAACGCAGTCGACACGCTCGTGCCAGCCATTATCGTCGGGGGCGGCTCGGTGGCTGTCGCGATCGTCGGCGCGCCGGTGGTGCCAGAACTCACCGCACAGTTCCCCGATTCGACGCCCTCGGTCGTCTACGATATGGTTACCGCACTGTCGCCGGCGGGAGTGCTGCTCACCGCGATTTCGGTTTCGACGTTTGTGCTGACGCTTGCGCTGGCGCTGATCGTGACTGGTGGCTGGATGAAGTACCTGCCGCGACACAACGCTGCTGGCAGTATCGCGGGTGCGAGCCTTGGATTCGGCGCGATCGCGATCGGTATCGGCGGTGGTCCGAGCCTGATCGTCTTCGCGATCGTCGCGCTGTCTGTGTTCGTCTGGAGTTTGGGCGATCTGAGCGCCACAACGCGTGAGGAACTCGAATCGACCGCCTCAATCAAACTGGAGGCGATACAGGCGCTGTCGACGCTGGGGCTCGCGACCCTGAGTGTGCTCGTCACCTGGCTGCTCTACACGGTTGTTCTCGAACGGATGCTTCTGAGCGACGCGACGCTCGTAGGGGTAGTTGCTTCAGTGATGGGTATCGTCGTGCTCGTGCTTTCGCTTCGAGGCTGAACGACGCCTCGACCGACGATTTCTGTGGTCACTGTGTGAACAGTATTTAAATAGAGAGGGTCGAGACGATCGTGCGAATGCTGTGGTCGGTGTTGCCGATTAGGCCGCGTCGGCGGTCGCACCCGGCACGTCGACGCTGTTGAGAACGCTTTCGACGACATGGCTGGCGTCGATGTTCTTGATAGCCGCCTCAGATGTCAACACGAGCCGGTGTGTCATCACCGCTGGCGCGATGTTCTTGATATCGTCCGGGGTTACGTAGTCGCGGCCAGCGATGAGCGCCCGAGCCCGTGCGGCCTCGAAAAATCGTTGGATTCCACGGGGCGAGACGCCCGTTTCGACGCGCGGGTCCGCACGGCTTGCTCGTGCGAGATCGACCAGATACGCTCGCACTTCGGCTTCGATTCGCACTGCTTCGGGAACCTCTCGCATGCGGGCAACCGTGTCGGCGTCGACGACTGGCTCGACCGTTGGCATCTGTGTGGTTCGGTCGGCTCGGCGAGCCAGAAGTTCGAGTTCACCGCTCCGTTCGGGGTAGCCGATCGACGTTTTGACGATAAATCGATCGCGCTGAGCCTCGGGCAGTCGGAAGGTTCCTTCCTGTTCGATCGGGTTCTGGGTCGCGATAACGAAAAACGGGTCCGGAAGGTCGTAAGTCGTTCCGCCAACGGTGACCTGGCCTTCGTCCATCGCCTCCAGCAGTGCCGACTGGGTTTTCGGCGGGGCGCGGTTGATCTCGTCGGCCAGAACGATGTTGGCGAACACCGGCCCCCGCTGGAACCGGAAGTCGCCGTCCTGTTCATTATAAATAAGCGAGCCCGTGATGTCGCTCGGAAGGAGATCCGGGGTAAACTGGATCCGGTTGAACTCCAGATTCAATGCGTCAGCCAACGCCACCGCGGTGAGCGTTTTGCCCGTTCCGGGAACGTCCTCCAGCAGAACATGGCCACGTGCGAGTAGCCCGCTCGCAACCGTCACGAAAAACTCCCTCTCGGTGATCACGGCCTCGCCAATCCGATCGATAACTGCATTGATCGTCTCGGCTGCGGTCGTGATCTCGTTCGTCTGTACCATGTACCAATTGCTTTCGATGGCACCAACTTATCAGTTATTGTGAAAACTTCGGAGTAGTGACCACCAATCGTTCATCGAACGTCAAACAACCCATACGTTGACGACGACACAGCGGGCCGCTCACTCCTTTTGTGCCACACGGACATCGTATCCATTGTCGACCACGAACAACCGATCATCGCGGTTTTCGACCCGGAGCGGCCCAACGCTCGCCGACTCGTTGGTCGCCGGAAGCGTTGCTGACTGGTCGACCGATTCAGTGGCCGATTCGTTGCCTGACTCGGTGGTCGATTCGTTGCCTGACTCGGTGGTCGATTCGTTGCCTGACTCAGTGGTCGATTCATTGATTGACTCAGTAGTTGATTCGTTGCCTGACTCGGTGGTCGATTCGTTGCCTGGCTCAGTAGTTGGTTCGCCACTCGGATCGTCGGCAGGCTCTGTACTGTTGGTTGTCTCCGCTGTATTCGAATCGTTAGCGTCGGATTCGACCGGATAGACCGAGACGATAAACACCGTTTCGGCCGCACTGATCGAGACCTTGTGTCCCGAAACGACGGGCTCGGCGGTCGCACCATCCGAGGTGAACGCGGTTTGGCGTTCTGTCTCGTCGGCAAGTTCGACGCGATAGGTCGACTCGCCGCCGACAGTTTCCCACCCGGTGCGCTCGACGTCGACCGACTCGCGCCAGCCGACCCCGCCGATCGTGACTGTCGACTCACCCTCGGAGGCGAGTTCGCCGGACGAGAACTCGGTCGACCAGATGTGGCGGTCGGTGTTGCGGACGATCACGCCCGAAGTGTTAAGCTGGGTTGACTCGCCGAAGCCCTCCAGGGGGATGGCGCTCAGTTGGCCGTCAGGGACGTCCTCACCGTAGGTGATTTCGTACCCGTCGACTTCGATCGGATCGCCCGGCAACGCGGCGTCGTCGGCCGTCGTGAGGTTGACTGGGATCGCCGGGCCGACGACGAGTGCTGTGACACAGACGAGTACTAAGAGTCCGGCCTCGCGGCGGGTAATTGAGCCGAGCGCGTCCCGTGTCGTCTTGGGGTCGACCACTGCCCAATCGACAAACAGGGGCTCGTCGCGCGCGACCACGGCGTAGGTGACGACCGCCACGAGTGCGAACACCAGCGCCAGGCCGAGCGCCCGGTAGAGTACGTACGTCTCGTTGCCGCGGAACCAGTAGATCGCCCACAGCGACCGCGAGACCGCAAAGACGAGCACGCCAGCCCAGATAAAAACCGCGGGCGGTGGCGATTCGTCGCGAACCCGAAGCAGCACCAGCCCGACGAGCAATCCAATCAGTAGGCCGACCGCGTGGCCCTGAACGGCGATTTCGGCCCACCACGGCGTGCTATAACTGGCTTCGGCGACCGACACCTGTCGAGGAAGCATCATCGCGTCGACCAGTCGGCCGAGCACGCTCTGGGCGACGCTCGCGATGATAACGGCCACCGGATAGCGGACCAGCGCGAAGCCCGCGAGCGCGAAGATAGCAGTCGAAAAGCCGATCACGGGCCCGAGCGTCACAAGCGTCCCAGCGAGCCCAACGAGGCCTACTGCGGCCGGAAATACGATCACCGCACGGGCGATTGGCTCGGTCCAGAGGCGCTCGAAGCGCGCTGCAACCAGCGACTTCGTGTCCCTGTCGGTCGGGCTGTCAACGCCGCTTTCGGCATGAGCGTCGACGTACTCGTCGAGACGTCTGTTGAGGCGGTTTGCTGTGCTCCGGTCGGTGTAATGGCCCAACCAGTACTCGGCCAGCGAGCCGAACGCCAGCGTCCCC
Source organism: Halohasta sp. A2 (assembly GCF_056175805.1). Taxonomy (NCBI): domain Archaea; kingdom Methanobacteriati; phylum Methanobacteriota; class Halobacteria; order Halobacteriales; family Haloferacaceae; genus Halohasta; species Halohasta sp. A2. The sequence goes on from NZ_JAQFWV010000005.1 coordinate 43,331, forward strand.
AGGAGGTTGCCGATCAGGTGGCTCTCGCTGGCGTGCGCAAAGCCAGCAACCAGCATACCGATCGGATCGAAGTAGCTCCAGGCCCGAAACGGCAGGACAACCGGCTTGCTTGGATCGGCATACCCGCTCTGTACGCCGTAGTAGACGCCGAGAAGGAGGCCACAGACGACGAACGTACCCCACGGCACACCGTAGACGAATCGATCGGTGAGCGGGCGGGTCAGCCGAGACGTCGGTCGGCTCACCGCGACAAGCGTGCCGACAGCCAACAAGAGTGCTGCGAATAATACGATTCGATCGAACGGAAGCTCAAACAGCCCGTCGGTGACGGTCTCCGAGAACGACGTGACGCCGGTCGAAACCCACCCTCGGCTCACGCCAGTAGGTGTCGACATCTCAGTTCGACGCCGTCTGCGGGTCGACCACGGCTACAGTTTGCTTTCGGCGTCGTCGGCCAATTCCTTCATGCGCTTGCCGACCCGTCCCGCGTTCGAGAACTCGTCTTCGCTCATCGCGGTGGCGAGCGCGTTGCCCAGCACGAAGACCGCGTGTTTGTGCTCGCTTTTGGATTTGTGGACGTGGTCAGGCTCGACGCTGAGCTCGTCGTACGGATCGAACAGTGAGGAGTCGACCGTTTCTTGGGCCCGGAAGCTCTCCATAATCGTCACCATCTGTTCGTGGAGCTCCAGCAGTTCGTCTTTATGCATAACGGTTCGTAGGAACGGTTCTCATTTAAGAATTGTTGCGATACCGCGACGGGGTGGGTTAGAACACGTACTCGTCTTCGTGACCCATCATGCCGTCGTCTTCGAAGCCGGAGCCGGAGTTCGGGTCGTCCATCGGCCCGCTGGTTTTGTAGGCTTTCACACCGGTCGACAGGAGGTTTTCGATCGCTTCTTCGCGGTTGAGAAACTCTCCCTGTTCGACAAGCTGGGCGATTTGCATCTCTAGGTGTTCGGGGATGTTGATCTCGACTTTCGGCATCTGAACAACCGGGAGTTACCGGAGTGCCTATTTAAAACCACCGGCGTTACTGACGGGCTGCGTTTCGGCCAGTGGCGGTATGTATACGGCCGCCGAGACCCAACGTCAACTATGGTTACTGACGTCACGGATCTGTACGCCGAGTTTGGCGACAGCCGACTGCCGCCGGGCCAGCGCGAAACCGATGGCTTTCCAGTACTCTCGAAAGGCGGCACGCCCGCCGTCGACCCCGCTGAGTGGACCTTCGAGGTCTTCGGCGCGGTCGACGAGTCACTCGCACTTTCGTTCGACGAACTGCAGGCACTGCCAAGCGAAACCCAACGCCAGGATTTCCACTGTGTGACCGGCTGGAGCAAGTTCGACTGCGAGTTCACGGGCGTCTCGTTTCCGACAATCGCCGAGCGCGCGGACGTCGACAGTTCTGCATGCCACGTCATGTTTCACTCCGCCGATGGCTACACGACCGACCTCCCGCTCGACGATTGTCTGCGCGAGGAGGTCCTGTTCGCCTACGGCTACAACGGCGAGGGTCTGCCTGCCGACCACGGCGGCCCGCTGCGCGTGGTCACGCCGCACAAGTACGCTTATAAAGGCGCGAAGTGGGTGACGGGCGTCGAGCTGCTGACCGAGCCCGAACGGGGCTTTTGGGAACAGCGCGGCTATTCGTCGACGGCGAACCCGTGGAACGAAGCGCGATACGGATGAGGGTTCCATGCGTCGACGCCCTGTCGATAGTCACGCTCAAGAGTCCGGAGTCCGGAGGTGTTGGTCATGGAGTCGCCGCGCGCAGCCGATCGACCGCTGCTAATTAGCCGGTCGGTTCGGCTCGACGGCACCGAGCTATCGTTTCGTGCGGTTCTGAACGCGCTCGACTCGCCACGAACGGTCTGGGACGCATCCGACGAGCCGACAGTGATCGCTGGCGGAGCCGCCGCAACGCTCACCGCCGACGGCCCCGAGCGGTTTGATCACATCAGAGCCGCCGCCGAATCGCTGTTCTCCTCCGGTGACGTCCACGCCGGCACCGAAGCCGCCTGTCCACGGCTGTTTGGCGGCTTTACCTTCCACGCCGACGAGCCGTCGGCAACGAACGCGGCGGCTGTCGACACTGATGGCGACGGATCCAGAGCCGACACTGATGGCGGCAGATCGACGGTCGACACCGATGGCGGCACTGCGTTCGAGTCGGCCGAACCAATCGACCCGGTCGAGCCAACCCACGAGTCGCTGTGGACGGCGTTTCCCGACGCGCGGTTCGTCTTTCCGCGCGTTCAGGTGACGATCACCGACCGCGGGCCGTGGCTCACAGTCAACGCGGTTGGCCCCGACGCCTCGGTCGACGCGGTCGAATCGCGGCTCGAAACCGAACGCGAACGCATCAACTCGCTGCCCGTCGCGGCCCCCGAAACGCCGCAGCCGGGCATCGTCGACCGTCGACGGACCACCACTCCCGAGTCGTGGCGTGCGGGTGTCATCGCTGCCACCGACCGCATCGCCGCCGGCACGCTGCAGAAGGTGGTGCTCGCACAGGCGCTCGAAGTCGACCTTGCGGCCAATCTCGCGGTCGACGACATTCTCTCTCGGCTTGGCGAGAAATACCCGGCCTGCAACCGCTTTTTACTCGAACCCGACCACCCGGAGCCGCCAGCGTTTTTTGGCGCGACGCCCGAAACGCTCGTCTCGCTTCGCGGACGAACGGTCGAGACCGACGCGCTGGCCGGCACGACGGGGCGCGGCGAGACACCCGCCGAAGACGAGTGGCTCGCCCGCGAACTGCTGGCCGACCCGAAGAACGTTCACGAACATGATCTGGTCGCCGAAACCATCTGCGACCAACTCGCGCCGTTTGCCGCCTCGGTATCGGCCGGCGACCGACAGATCCGTCGGCTTGCGACCGTCCAACATATCCACACGCCGATCACCGCGGAGTTGGCTGAGGACACCCACGTCCTCTCGCTCGTCGAAGCACTCCATCCGACGCCCGCCGTCGGCGGGCTGCCGCCGGATCGGGCGCTCGAAACCATCCGCGAAACCGAGCCGTTCGACCGTGGTTGGTACGCCGCACCGATCGGTTGGATCGATGCCGCTGGCAACGGAACGTTTGCGGTTGGACTCCGATCAGCGGTCGCCACACGTCGACAGGCCACTCTGTTCGCGGGTGTCGGTATCGTCGCCGACAGCGATCCAGACCGCGAGTGGGATGAGATCGAACTCAAGTTCCGACCAATTCTGGACGAACTCGAAGCCGAGTGACACGGCCTCAGCCAGAGGGACACAACTTTTACTCAGTACTGAGTTGTTATTTTCATGTACGCAGAATCGCTTCGGGTCGGGCTTCTCACCGACGGAGAGTTGTCGGCCGAACAACGGGCAGCCAGCGACTGGCTCGACGAGCGCGTCGACACTGAAACCGTCGCATTCGCGGATCTTGACCGGGCGATCGACCTCGTCGACGTGCTCTGGTGGCACCGCACAGACCCGATCGAGCCGACGGCGCTCGCGGCCCAGCGGCCGAAAATCGAGTCGTTTCTCCAGGCAGGCGGCGGGCTGTTGCTCACGCTCCGGGCGATGGCCGCCGTCGAGCCGCTGGGCGTCGACAGCGTCTCTCCCGACGCCGTTGGCGTTGGGCACGAACATGAACCGAGCGGCGTGCTCTGGAAATCCGTTTATAAAGACCATCCCGCCGTGTCGGCGGTCGACTCGCTGCGAGTGCCGATCTGTGACGGCGTCACCGCACCGTTCGCCCGATACGAGGGCGTACTCCCGTCGACCGGCGAGGCGTTGGCTGGCACCGTCAGGGATGGCTATGACGTGCCACACGAACTCTCGGTGATCTCGTGGGCCGTCGACGACGGTTCAGTGCTTGGTGTCGGTGCGCCGCTGTCGCTCGCCGAGCCACAGCTCGAAGAGATCGTCGAGAACCGAAATCGGCTGCTCGACGGCTGTCTCCGGTCGTTGGCGAGCGACGGAAACACGCCGAGTCGACCAATGAATGCGTCCAAGTTGGGGGCCCTCCGCCAGCGACTCTCCGATGATCCCTTGCGGCCGGGGTACCACCTCACCGCGCCAGCCAACTGGCTGAACGATCCCAACGGCCTCATCCACTGGAACGGCCGCTACCATGTCTTCTATCAGTACAATCCCGGCGGCCCGTTCCACAACACGATCCACTGGGGCCACGCCGTAAGCGACGATTTAGTCCACTGGAGCGATCTCCCGGTTGCACTGACACCGACGCCGGGTGGCCCCGACAGCATCGGCTGCTGGTCGGGCTGTGCAGTCGACGACGACGGCACGCCGACGATCATTTATACCGGCGGCAGCGGCCGCAACCAGTTGCCGTGTCTAGCAACGTCGACCGACCCCGATCTCCGCGAGTGGGACAAAGACGAATCGAACCCGATTATCGACGCGCCGCCCGCCGAACTCGATGTTCTCGAAACCGACGACTGGGCCGCGGAGTTCCGCGATCACAACGTCTGGCGCGTCGACGGCACCTGGTACCATCTCATCGGCACCGGTCTGGCCGACGACCGAGGGGCGGTTCTCTGTTATACCTCAGAAAACCTCCGTGAGTGGACGTACGAGGGGCCGCTGCTCGTCGGCGAGCCCGCCGCGCCCGGCACTGTCTGGGAGTGTCCCGAACTCCTGGATTTCGGCGACAAACAGCTGCTTCACGTCTCGAACTACGAGACGGTTCGCTACTTCGTCGGCGAGCTTCAGGGCACGGAGTTCGTGGTCGACCACGAGGGCATCCTTGATCCGGGCGACTTCTACGCCCCGCAGTCGCTTCGCGACGGCGACCGCTACCTGCTGTGGGGCTGGCTGAAAGAGGCCCGCGACGAGCGCGCCCAGTGGGACGCTGGCTGGTCGGGCGCGCTCTCGATTCCACGGGTCGTCTCGCTCGGTCCGGATGGACGCATTCGCCAGCGGCCCGCCGCAGAACTGACTGCGCTTCGCGAGCGTCTCGTTCACGACAGCGAGTCGACCGCGCTCGCCGCTGACAAGCGACACGCGTTCGACGGCTCACGACAACTCGAAATCGAACTGACAGTCGGGCTCGACGATGCGGCGTCGGTCGAATTGGCGGTGTTCGAGTCGACCGACGGCGAACAAGGGACCGTGATCAGGTACACTCGCGAGGGAGAACTGATCGTCGACCGAAGCGAGTCGAGTTTCGACGACAGAGTGACCGCAGAGGGCCAGTCGATCAGTGTTCCGCCGCACGACGAACCGCTGTCGCTGAGCGTCTTTCTCGATGACTCGGTGATCGAGCTGTACGCCAACGAACGGCACTGTCTAACCAGCCGTGTCTACCCGACCTGCGCCGACAGCACCGGTGTTTCCCTGGTCGCCAGAGATGGACGGGCGACGGTCGACTCGCTGTCGATCTGGGAACTTTCGTCGACAGTCGGAGCCGTTAGTTCGGCTAAAAAGTGAGACTCAGACGGGACTAACTTGTTATAAATACAGATTGGATTGACGGCTAATACGGCCCGTTGTACCGGTCAGATTCGACCCACAGATCCTCATCTTCGACAGCTGGTGGTGTCGATCGCCAGTCGGCCGGTGGCTCGTCGAGCCGGTCGGACGCAGTTGGGATCTGCCAGTGGTCGAGTGTGCCCCGAAGCCACGTTCGATCGTCGTCGACGCCGACCCTGAGCGTCGGCGCGAGCGTGCCGCCGAACCCGTTGAGTTGCTCGTCGCCCGGCCGGTCGGCGATCGCGTCGAGCGAGTCGCCCGAGAAGTCGTGGTAGTTGAGAAAGCTCTGGACGAGCAGCTCCTCACCGTGCGAAAACGCCATCCACGAGTAGGCCTGATACGGCGCAGTCGACGGGTTCGTGACGACCAGACCAGACCCGTTGAGCGGCCGGTAGTCGCCACCAAGTGAGTCGGCGACGAAGCCGTACAGCGCGTCGTAGCCGGCCAGTCCGGGCGCGAACGTGTGGACGTGACTGGAGACGAAGAGGTAGTACTGATGGTCGAGCATAGCGATATGGGGTCGTTCGAGTTCTTGATTGACACAGACACCATCGAGAATCGGTGCCTGGAACTCCCAGTCGAGCGTATCACCCGACGGCGAGACGGCGAGCCCGACACAGCCGTTGAACTGTCGCTGGCTGTCGTCGCCGCCACACGCCTCCGGCGGTGCTGGCGTATTCGATTCAAACAGGAGGTGAGTATGGCCGGTCTGCGGGTCTTCGAAGAACCACGGATCGCGGAAGGTGTAGGTCATCCCCTTCGACTGTTGCTGGGTTTCGTACCAGGTTCCATCCGGTTCGAGCAGAATCTCGTGGCTCCAGGGCCCCTCGATTCGCAGGTCCTCTTTGGTGGTTTCGATGGTTCCGCCGTAGCCCACCGCGAGCCGCTGGATATAGGTCAGTTCCTCGCTTTCTTCGCCGCCTGCGGCCGTGTAGTAGCAGTAGAGCTCGCCGTCGTCGTACAGCGCCGAGCCGGCCCACTGCCGCTGGCCGAGCGCCTCTGGTCCGAACAGCGGCCCTCGGTCATGCCACTCGCGGCCGTCCCGAGAGACGAAGTATCGTATTTCAGCGATATCGTGGCGCGTGCCCGGCAGAACATCCGCTGGTGCGGTGAGCGAGAACAGCACCCGCCAGCCGTCGACGCTTGCGATCCGGCCCTGTCGGTCTCGGAGCGCCCAGGTGTCCCAGACGTGGAGCCCGGCTGCAGGGTCGGTTTCCGGCGGCTCGGCCGGTGGAGCGACTGTTTCGGCCGTTCGCTTGATCCCGGCGGCTTGCTCGCGGGTCCATTGGCCCCACGAGCGATTGGTCGAATCCTCACCTACTGATCGTCCGTTTGGTCCATCGTGGTCGGTCATTGGCTATCGAGGAACCGGTCGACGGTCTGTCGGTCCGGCAGTGCGGTCATCGCGCCGCCCTCGGTCGTCGAGACGGCCGCGACCGCGTTGGCGAACGCGAGCGTCTCGGTGGGGCCCAACCCGTCGACCAGTCCGGCGATCGCACCGGCCAGAAAGGCGTCGCCCGCACCGGTCGTGTCGACGACGCTCCCGATTTCGTGGCCCGGATGGTGCCACTCGCCGCGGCCCCACGGCGAGTCGTCGCTTCCGACCGCTCGCGCGCCGCGGTCGCCTTCGGTCACCAGCACCGTATCGGGGCCTCTGTCGAGCAATCGGTCGGCGAACTCCCCGCCCTCGACGTCGATGGCGGTCGGCTCGAAGTCCGCGCGCGTCGCTTTCAGCACGTCGGTCCACAAAAGCATCCGTTCGAGCGTGAGCGTCATGTCGTCGTGTTTGTTCCAGAGTTCGGGTCGCGTATTCGGATCGAAAACGATCCCACAGCTGGCGTTGGCCGCGCGCTCGACCAATTCGAACGTCGCCGACCGGGAGGGCTCGGCCGATAGCGTCACGCCGCCGACGACCAGCCAGTCGACCGTCGAGAGCGTGGCGGTGTCGACCACGTCAGTCTGGAGCACGGTGTCGGCAGTACACTCACGGTGGAAGCTGAACTCCCGGTCGGCGTCGTCGCCGTGGCTGACGAACGCCAGCGCAGTCGAGTAGTCGACCTGTGTGATGAACCGGTCGGGAAGGCCTTCGGCCGAGAGTCTGTCGGCCAGAAACTCGCCGAACGGGTCGGTCGACAGCGTCGTACACAGCCAGGGCCGCTCGTCGAGCCTCGCCAGTCCGACCGCCAGGTTCGCGGGCGCACCACCGGCTCGGCGATGGAACGTCTCGACCTCAGCGAGTGGGCCGGTAGTCTCCGGAATGAAGTCGATGAGCGTTTCACCGGCGACGAGAACTGACGGCTCGCTCATCGGTCGGTGAGGAGCTGTCGGTGATGGTATCGGTTCGTTGACGGGTAGACCGGTGGGTTCGTGCGAATGTGGGCTGATCGTGGATCCATTACACACCGATGTTTAACATGGTAGATAATAAGGATAAAGGATATACAACACCAGTAGTAAATTTTTTCTTCCCGACCGACAGTCCGGATCCGCCGTCGGTCGAGACGTGCCTGTTCACTCACTGTCGGTCCAACCCGCCGGACCTATCAACGGCCGCGACCACAGGTCGGTAATGACTGCGCCGAACCGGAACACGCTCTGGGGGCGAGCGATCGCCGCCGAGCTTGCCCGAAACGGGGTCCGTACCGTCTGCATCTCGCCGGGAAGTCGGTCGACGCCCCTGACGATCGCCTGCGACGAACACGACGGAATCAGGACGATCTCCGCGCTCGACGAACGCTCGGCGGCCTACTTCGCCCTCGGCCGGGCCCGCCGCACCGGCGAGGTCACGCCGCTTATTTCGACCTCGGGCACCGCCGCGGCCAACTTCCATCCCGCCGTGATTGAAGCCTCCCAGGGCCGTGTGCCGCTGCTGTTGTTGACTGCCGACCGACCACCCGAGCTTCGCGAGTCGGGAGCCAACCAAACCGTCGACCAGGAGAAGCTGTACGGCGAGAGCGTCCGGTGGTACAAGGACCTCCCCGAGCCTGCAGCCGCCGACCGAACGCTCCGGTCGCTGCGAACCGATGTCTCTCGGGCGGTGGGCACCGCCGAGCGGACACCCGCGGGACCGGTCCACCTGAACGTCCCGTTTAAAAAGCCGCTGGAGCCGACGCCGGTCGACGGCGACGTGCCCGCTGATCTCTCATCGCTCGCTGCGATGGGCCGCGACAACGAGCGACCATTTATAAAGCGAACGGAGGGACAGCCGCAGTTGGACGATCAGGATCTCCGAAAGTTAACCGACGAACTCAGCGTCGACCGCGGGCTGATCGTCGCCGGACCGGCCGACCCGCCGGGGCTTACCGCCGAGTCCGTCACCGCGTTCTCCCACGCTACGGGGTTCCCGATCCTGGCCGACCCGCTTTCGGGACTCCGGTTTGGGGGCCACACCCGCGCCGCGCCGGTGATTGGGGCCTACGACGCCTACGTGAACACCGTCGTAACGGAATCGTGGCCCGATCCCGAGGTCGTCGTCCGGCTGGGTGCGTCGCCGACCTCGAAGCCGCTGCGGAAGTATCTCGCCGGGACCGACGCGCGGCAGTTCGTGGTCGACCCCGCGGGCGCGTGGCGCGAGGCCGAGTTCACGGCCACTGATCTCGTGGTCGCCGACCCCGACCGGCTCTGTGGCCACCTCTCGCAGATCGTTCGCAGCGGCGGCAGTGCCGACTGGCGGAACCGGTGGGTGCGAGCCGATTCCGAACACGGCGAGGTGGTGGACGACCATGCCGACGACCCCTTCGAGGGCGGTATTCTGGCCGACATGGTCGACGGGCTTGCGGACCCGGCAACCCTCGTCGTCTCCAACAGTATGCCCGTTCGGGATCTGGATCGGTTCGGCCAACCGTCGACGAAATCGATCACGACGGTTGGAAACCGGGGTGCATCCGGAATCGATGGCATCGTCTCCACCGCGCTGGGGGCGGCCCACGGAACGACCGATGACGTGACGCTCGTCATCGGCGATCTGGCCTACTACCACGACATGAACGGTCTGCTCGCCCTCCAGCGGGCAGACGTCGACGCGACGATCGTGCTTCTAAACAACGACGGTGGCGGGATCTTCCATCTGCTGCCTATCGAGCGCTTTGAGCCGCCGTTTACCAGCCAGTTCAAAACGCCGCATGGCATTGATTTCGAGCCGACCGGCGATCTGTACGGGCTGGAGTACCGGCGCGTCGACGGGCGGTCGGCGTTCCGTGAGGCGTACGCCACGGCGGTCGCGGCCGACGGCTCGCACGTGATCGAAGTCGAGACGGATGCCGAAGCGAGCCACGCGGTCCGCGAGGAGTTGCAGGCCGAGACAGTCGACCGGCTGTCGTGAGTGGTCGACACCGTCGTCATACGGAGTCGACCCAGGGCCGAACAGTTTTACGAGCGATCGACGAGCGTCGACCTATGACACACACGGAACTGCGTGCGGCGAGCGACGCGCTTGCGACGGCCGCCGACCGCGCCGCACAAGAACCTGACCGATCGGCTTCGCTGACCGAGAGCGCCGAAACGCTCTCGTCGCTCGCCGAGCGCGAGCGCGGGCCCGACCACGGTCGACTCGCCCGGATCGAGTACACGCTTCGCGAACTGAAATCGGACCCCGAAGACGAGGTCAGCGAGTCGATCGACGACGCACTCGCTCACACCACGGCGTATCGAAAAACGGTCCACGGCGTCTGAGTTCGGGGTCGACCGCGGTCGCACAGAACCGATCGAAAGAACGGATGTTACTTCTGGTTGAACGGCAGCTGTCTCTCGAACTGCCCGACAGTCCGTTGGATGGTCCGGCGAATCACCGGTGCGATCGTCTCGTGGCCGATGATGGTGAAGCCAACGACGACCACGCCGAAGCCCGTAATCGTCGTGGTCGAAACCGACTCGCCGAGCAGGAGTCCGCCGCCGATCGTGGCGACAACCGGGCTTACGTAGAACACCAGACTCGACTGGGTCGCGCCGATCTCGTCGAGCAGGCTGAAGTACAGAATATAGGCGACCGCGCCTGCGAAAACGCTGAGGTAGACGAGCGAGACGATCGCGCCGAGCGTCCACTCGACCGAAGCGGTCGACTCACCAGCGCCGATGCTGAGCGCGTGGAGCAACAGCGCGCTGATCGGCAGCGCCCACGCCGTCCGAACCGTGCTTGACAGTGAAGCGTCCGCGCGCCGGATGAGGACGGTTCCGAGCGCGAGACTCACCGCGCCCGCGAGCACGACCATCGCCCCGCCGCCGAACGTCTCGACTACTGTTGCTGGCCGAACGTCGATTACCATTCCGACGCCAATGAGTCCGACGACCGTGCCGACTGCGCCCGATGCCGAGAGCCGTTCGTCGCTGAGTAGGCCGCCGGCGAGCAGCGGCGCGAAGATGGGAACCAGCGCGAAGAGAATCGCGCCGACGCCACTGGAGACTGCGCCTTGGCCGACGAACAGCAGGCCGTTGGCGAGCCCGATGGCGAAGATACCGGCTGCGAGGATTCCCATGACATCCGCGCTGGTTTTCGGAATCCACTCGGATCGTGGACGAGTCACCACGACATAGCCGAAAAGCAAGAGGGCCGCGATGTCGAACCGAAGGGCGACGAGCAATAGCGGTGGAACCGACGCCTGGCCAGCTTTCGCCGCGACGAACGTCCCGCCGAAAAAGACACTCACGAGAATGAACATCAAGAGTGTCCGGTGGGTCCGTCGACTCATCACTGATCGCCTCCTGCGAGTCGTGCCCGATCGATCGAGCCACCGAACCTCTCTCGAGTGCCTGTCATACCTACCCAAAAGAGCCACAGCCGTATAAATTAATTCAGAAAGGATTTCAGAGTAAGAAAGTAGACACACGCTCGACAGACGGTCATGTACTGCAGCTCGGTCGTCGACTGATCGGATTTCACACCGTGAAACCGAGGCGAAACTGACTTCCAGCGGGACCCACATATGGGTGTATGGATCGGGTTCTCGAGGAGATCGAGTTTCTGGCGCTGTCGCCCAACAGAGTCGACGTGCTGGCGCTGTTGGCCGACCGAGCTCATACTCGTCAGGAACTCGGCGCGGAAACCGGAGCCTCACAGCCGACGCTGGGGCGGATTCTCAGGGATTTCACCGAGCGAAACTGGATCGATCGCAGCCCCGAGGGGTACGAATCGACGGCGACCGGTCGGCTCGTCGCCGACGGGATTGGCGAGCTGTACGACATTCTCGAAACAGAAATAAAACTCCGCGAGCTCGTCGAGTGGCTTCCAACCGACGAGCTCACCTTCGACCTCCGGGCGCTCAAAGACGCGACGGTCACCGTTCCGAGTCGCACACGGCCCGGCGCGCCGGTCGGACGGGTGACCGATCTCATTCGGGCCGCAAACCAGGTAACGGTTTTATCGCACGCGTTCAACGACCGAACGCTCCAAGTGGTCACCGACTGGGTGGCCGACGGCGGCCGGTTCGAGGGTGTGTTTTCAGCCAGTGCGATCAAGCCGGTTACCGATGATGCCGCGCTGGCAGATCAGCTCCGGCGGCTCGTCGACGCCGAGACGGCAACGGTGTACATATACGATGGGCCAGTTCCACTGGCGGTCACACTGACCGACAGTGTGGTGAGCCTGTTGGTTCGTGACGACACCGGTCGGCTGCAAGCCGCGCTCGATACCGACAGTCCCGCAGTCGCCGACTGGGCCAACGAAGTGTACAACCGCTACAGCGCCGAGAGTCGACCGCTCGATCTCCAACAGCTCGGTGAGTTCGAATAAGACGAACAGACCGACTCTCATCGGTATGTGTACTCCGTCTGTCACTCATCACCGGCACCTTCTGTCTTCGGTCTGTGTGCGCCTGTCGACAGCGCGACATGAACGCGATCGGTGGATACACATGTCTAATAGAAAGATACCCACAGCCTACGCTATTGAGAACCGCATTCATCATATCCATCTGTTTTCATTGCACCATAACTAATTTTTCACAGTAGTAAGCAAAGGCTATCGGACGGATTACCCCGGTGCAGCCAGCGATCAACGGGCCTAGACACCCAGGGTTACACTGTCTATGACACGACGCCTCGAAGACCAGCCAGCGTTCGATCAGCCCGAAGTCGATCTGTCGTCTGAGGTCCTCGAAATCAAACACCGGGCGTGCTCGGCTGCACCGAGAGCCCCTCGACGCCCACGGATGAACTATCGGATACAACATAGATACATGCAAAGAATTCTGATAAAATTGAGTACGAAACTATTGCGCTTTTTATTATCTGGTGTGGTGGAGGTTTATATCCTTGTTTCGACCGAGTCGTGTCGACCTGGAAAATGAGGGTAGTCTGTCTGGTAAGCTGATCGTTCAGTGATTACTGACCCACCAAATAGATGTGTTGAGCAGCGTTTCGATCGTTGCAATCGCCAGACTGCGGAGGGAGAAACAGTTCAGATTAGCTTACCTACGGTCGGCCTAGAGGATGCAATCAAGCCATACTGGAGCCACACGGGTAAATTACTCCATATCGTTTTCAGCAGTAACTAACAATGATGGTGCAGGGTGACCGTCCATATGGATGACCCGTATGTTTGAACTGACCGGCTTCCAGCGAGACCTGTTGTACGTTATTGCAGGCCTCGGACGCCCCTCCGGTCAAATGGTCCGCAGAGAGATCGAAAAGCACGTCGACAACGTCAACCACGGCCGCCTGTATCCGAACCTCGATACACTGGTCGACTACGACCTCGTTGAAAAGGGTCGGCACGATCAACGAACCAACTACTACGAACTCGCCCCCAAGGGCCGAGAGCTGATCGAGCAGCGCCGCCAGTGGGAAGACGAGTACGTCTCGGCGCCCGCAGAGTAACGCCCCGTCGGCTCTCCAATCACACCGTTTTTTGACTGCCCTCCTGTCGATCGATTACACCGCAAGCGCAGCCGACTCGACGAGTCGCACTGCGCGCTCGAAGAGGCGATCTGCGGTTTCGGTGTCGGTTGCTTCGGCGGTGAGTCGGATCTTCGGCTCAGTGCCGCTGGCCCGGATGAGAAACCAGCCCTCGTCCGTCTCGATGCGAATGCCGTCGGTCGTATCGAGTCGGCTGTACTCACCGTTGAGTCGTCGACGTACACGATCGATTGCGTCGTACTTCGCGTCCGCATCCAGACAGCTTCGCCGTATCGTATACCGGTCGTCGAGCCCCGCAAGCTGACTCGATAGCGGTCCCGCAGACCGAACGAGGTCGACCAGCTGACAGGCGGCGAAATGACCATCCGGACACCGTGACTCCTCGCTCCAGATCCACAGGCCGCTGGGCTCGCCACCGAAAACGACCCGGTCGTCATCCATAGCGGCCGCGACCGACAGTTCGCCGACGGCGGTGCGGACGATCTCGCCGCCAGCGTTCCGCACCACGTCCTCGACGAGCGAACTGGTGTCGACAGTGACGGCGACCCGGCGGCCCGGTTGTACAGCGTGGGAGGCGAACAGGGCGAACAGTTCGTCGCCCGGAACGAACCGGCCGGTCTCGTCGACCACACAGAGTCGGTCGGCATCTGCGTCGTGAGCGAGCCCGATAGCCACGTCGGTCGCCCGGACAATCCGGCTGAGTCGCTCGCAGCGGGCTGCGGTTGGCTCGCTGCCACGGCCAGGGAAACTCCCGTCCCGGTGACTGTTCAGCGTGGTCACGTCGTAGCCGAGTTCGCAGAGCACGTCGGCCGTCAGCCGCCCAGCACCGTTGCCGAGGTCGACGATAACCGACCGACGGCCACCGCCATCGAACGCCGACACGAGCCGTTGGTGATGGCGCTCGCGGAGGTCGGTCCGTTGCGTGGTAGAGCCGATCTCGTCGGGCGCCGCCAGCGAGACGGTCCCGGCGTTGGCCCGGCGGACGAGCGTACGATACTCGGTTCGATCGAGCGTGCGGCCCTCGTCGTTCCAGAATTTGAAACCGTTGTCACCGGCTGGATTGTGTGAACCGGTGATGGCCACTCCGAGATCGGCATCTAGCCACGGGACGCTTCGGGCGATCGTCGGCGTCGACTCGATGCCCACACGGATCACTCGACTGCCGCACTCTTCGATGCCAGCCACCAGCGTGTGTTCAAGCATTCGCCCGCTGTCTCTGACATCGCGGCCGACGACGACCACCTCGGCGTGGGTGCCGACGGCTCGGCCCAGTCGAATCGCTAGGTTTGTCCCGATAGTTTCGCCAACAGGCCCACGGATACCGCCCGTACCAAACATGGGCTGTGACTATCGAGCGCGTGCTTTAGGTATGAAGGCCATACTGACCGTTCGGCACTCACTACTCGGTTCGAAAACCCGACACGGTGGCGTTGGTCGTCGACTACGAGACGACGAGCGCACCGTCACCGCGCAGGACGACCGCACACCCAACATAGGTGAACGAAATCCTGATCGAGTCGTCACCACTATCAAGGAGAGTCTCGAGCGCATCGGCGTCGACCGCCGCCGACAGCGGAGGAAGGTCGGTCGGAGTCTGATCGGTTTCGCCAGCGACCGCGAGCACCACAGCGGTGCCAACGGAGTCCGCATCCCGCCAGGTACCGCGCGACGAGCCACTGTCAGCGGCCTGTTCAGCGTTCATGTGTCGAGAATCGCTCATAGCGCTGTCCGTATTCGGTTAAGAGGACCCATATCAATCTGTACCTACGTTATCGTGGCCAATGTATGGGGATATTCGTTACCATATTTGTCGTATGCATACAAATTAATCAGTAATTGAACACGTTACAATCGTTCAACGGCAAGGCTGGCACCTAAATAACTCTCAGCAAAAAATCGGTCCGACAGTGGAACCGTGACCTGGAATTACTCGACGGTCACGCTTTTGGCGAGATTCCGTGGTTTGTCGATCGACCGTTCGAGCCGCGCGGCAACGTGGTAGGCGAGCAACTGGAGTTGGACGTTCGCCAACAGACCGTTGAGCTCCGGCGTCGACGACGGAATCGGGACGAACTCCGTGGCCGTCTCGGCGATCTCTCGGGCGTCTTCGGGGGCGATAGCGATTACCGACGCCCCACGGGCCTGGACCTCCCGGACGTTGTTGAGCGTCTTTTCGTCGTGGTTTCCGGTGAATATGGCGATGACGACCGTGTTCGGGGTGACGAGCGCGAGCGGTCCGTGTTTGAGTTGGCCAGCCGCAAAGCCCTCGGCGTGTTCGTAGGTGATCTCCTTGAATTTGAGCGCACCCTCCAGGGCGACCGGATGGGCGATCCCCCGACCGATAAAGAAGTGTGAATCCATCCCCTGGTATCGCTCTGTGAGTTCGGCGGTCGGATCGGCATCGAGAATCGACTCGATCTGGCCGGGGAGATCACCGAGCGAGTCCAGCAGTTCCGCTGACTGCGTGCTGGGCTCGCCGGTGATATCCCGGTGGAGTCGCTCCGACAGCAGCGCGAGCGCAGTGACCTGCGAGGAGAAAGTCTTGGTCGCTGCCACGCCGATCTCGGGGCCTGCGCGGATGTACAACACGTCGTCGGTCTCACGGGCCGCCGTCGACCCGATGACGTTTGTGAGCGTGAGTGTCCGTACGGGCGTCTCGTCTAACCGACGAAGCGATTCGAGCGTATCGGCGGTCTCGCCCGACTGAGTGACTCCGATAACGAGCGTCTCGTCGTCGACCGGCATCGGGTTCGAAGCGTACTCGCCGGCGCGATGGGCGTAGGCGGGAATCCCGCGTTGGCCCAGCAGGTGACAGCCGTAGAGCGCGGCGTGGTAGGAAGTCCCACAGGCAACGAACTCCACGCGTGAGATGTCGCTGAACTCGCCCGGCTCGAAGTCATCCAGCGTGATCGAGCCGTCCATGGGGTCGAATCGGCCGTGAATCGTCTGGTTGAGCGAAGCGGGCTGTTCGTGGATCTCTTTGAGCATGTAGTGGTCGTACCCCGATTTCTCGGCGTCTTCGGAGGACCACTCGATGGTGTCGACCGGCCGGTCGACGGCGGTTGCCGATCGGTCGAAAATGCCGTGTGAATTCGGTCGGAGCACCGCGACATCCTCGTTTTTGAGGTAGATCACCCGGTCGGTGAACTCGATAAACGCTGGCACATCGCTGGCGAGGAAGTAGCCGTCGTCGGCGAGACCGACGACCAGCGGCGAGCCGTTGCGGGTCGCAAAAATCGCATCAGTGCCTTCGACGACCATCGCCAGCGCGTAGCTGCCCTCGAGCCGGTCGACGGCGTTCATAAAGGCGTCGAACGGTTCAGCGCCGTCGTCGAGAAACTCCTCGACGAGGTGGGGGACGACTTCGGTGTCGGTGTCGCTGGAAAACTCGTGGCCACGGCCCCGCAACTCTTCGCGCAGGACGTCGTAGTTCTCGATGATGCCGTTGTGGACGACCGCGACCCGGTTTGTCGAGCCGGTGTGTGGGTGAGCGTTCGCGTCTGTCGGTGGCCCGTGTGTGCTCCAGCGGGTGTGGCCGATGCCGATCGATCCGTTCGGCTGGTTCCGGTCGACGAGTCGTCGGAGTTCGACGGCTTCGCCCTCACATTTGTGAACATCGATGCCGTGACCGTTGACGACTGCAATGCCGGCCGAATCGTAGCCACGGTACTCGAGGTTTTCGAGCCCCGACATCAGGTCGTCGACCGCGTTCCCGGATCGAATCCGACCGGTGATTCCACACATCAGTCGACCCTCCGTTGGGGGCCGAACGGCGCTGGTGTCCGGACAGTGCCTGCCTGGCAGTCGGTTCGCTGTCGTCGGTGGGGGGTGTACAGAGTGGTCATTGGTGTACTATCGAAAGCAACCCGGTGTTCGGAGCCGGGACTGTCAACACCCTGTCGGGGGGCTAATCCGGCTTTGTTATAGATCCGTTGTCAGAAACATCCCCGCTCGCCGACACCGGTAAGCATTGGATACCTCGGCGACGATTCGACAGCTTGGGCGTCGAATGCGAGCGTATGAGCCGGACTACCTCGTTTGAACTGGAAGGTATCCACACCTTTGATGTGGAGCAAGTGTAAGCGAGTGCTATAAACCTGGTCGCAACCGACAGCTGTCGAGGGTGGGCTATCGGGTTGCGATGTACCGTCCGTCATAGTAGTCGCTGGTTGAGAGCGTGTGGGCCTACGTGAGGCTGTGTTGGACCGCTCCGAGCAGTCCAAACCCGAGAAGCGAGAGCCCGAACACGGGCGTCATGATCGACGGGGCGGCAACCAGTGCTGCACCGAACAGCACGAGGCTAACCGCAGTGTGCGCCAAGTAGTAGGTCGGCCATGGTCGCTGCGTTTCGTCTTCGACTTCGAGAAACGGATACAGCTGTTCTGCGTTGTCGCCGAGCTCAATCGTGCCGCGGTTGCCGTCGAACTCGATGACGTCGGTGTCATCCATTTTCGGTAGATGGCACTGATAGAGCCCAACGTACACACGTTTGCGTTCCTGCGAGGAGAGTTGGGCCTCGGTTGTGTCGTTCTCTATCGCCGCGATATGCTCTGCGAGGTCGCTTAGCGAAACCGTCCCGGATTTGTCACTGAGGAACTTCAGTACTCGACGTCGACGCTCGTTTTTCAGCACTTCGAAGACGAGATCTAACGAGAGCGGCTCGATTTCTGTCTCGGTCGCGTCGGCTGGGGTATCTGGAGGGGTTTTCGTCTCACTGTACGGCTGATTTGATTCTGTGGGGGCTGTTTTCGAACTCATGTGTCACTGAGGTAGCGGGGGATGATCGGCTCGCGCGAACACCGATTCGACGGGCCGATTGGTCTAACCGTGCAGGGTCGACAGCCGGTAGATCGGCCACGCCACAGTGGGTGCGACAGCAGCAACGGATAGCATCTGTGACGGCCGATAGCATCGGTTCTGGGGTCGCTGTCACGATAGCTGTCACACTTTTCGTTGGCCGAGAGGACGCTGACCTAACGTGGAGAGGTGCAAGCCCGGTCGACCCTGACCAGTGGTTGCTACGGAGACACCAGTGCGGCGTGGAGTGGGGTGTCATCTTCATGACCGCTTGTGGGGACTGTGTAATCTACTCAGCTGCGGGGGTGTTGCATCGGTTCGTTTCTGTGCACTTCTGTATTGTGAAACCAATTGTATAAATCTCACGTATGGTTTACTGATATGACTGACAAGTAGGCAACAATTTCGGGCTGTCGATAGGCAAACCATACTATGGTACGTCAATCACTCGCAACCGTCTCGAATGTCACGTAGTCAGTAACGAACCTGCTCTCGTTCGCAATACGTCCGCTTTTATCCCCTGCCTGCTGGAGGGGCCTGTTCGGTGACCTCGACGGGGTTTGGGAGTCGATTAGGCCCGTCAATACGACGGTGTTATTCGGAGAGTACCGACTGGAGGCCGTCGGTAAGGGTCACCTGCGGCTCGTAGTCGAGTCGACGTTTCGATCGTGAGAGATCCGCCCGACTGCGGGCGATGTCGCCCGGTCGCCGCTCGGTGTTTCGAATCGGAACGTCGGGGTCGACCAAATCTCGGATCGTGACTGCCAGCTCGTTGATCGTCGTCTCGCGACCGGAGCCGATGTTGTACGCCTGACCGGTGTTGGACGTCACGCCAGCGGCCAGGTTCGCCCGAACGATGTCCGAGATATGGACGAAATCCCGCGTCTGGTCGCCGTCACCGTGGACTTCGAGCGGCTTGCCAGCCCGTGCACGCTTGACGAACGCATCGATCACCCCACTGTAGTCGCCGCGCTGGCCAGGGCCATACACGTTGAAATACCGGAGAGCGACCGTCGGAAACCCGTACTGCTGGCCGTATACACGGACGTAATGGTCCGCCGCGAGCTTGTCGACCGCGTACGGCGACAGTGGTGTTGTCGGCTCGCTCTCGGAGATCGGAACCGACGTGGGATCGCCGTACACCGCACAGCTGGAGGCGAAAACCACGCGCGTCCCGTGTCGACGGGCGATATCGAGCAGCCCAACGGTCGCCGAGACATTTGTCGTGTGGCTGTCGACCGGTTGAGAGAGCGACTGTTCGATGCTGACGATTGCGGCCTCGTGGTAGACGATATCCGCCTCGGCGACGAGCGGTTCGAGCAGCGATCGGTCGTGGATATCTCCCCGAACGAAGTCGACCGACGATGGGACGACCGCAGGATCTCCGGTCGAACAGTTGTCGAGAATCCGTACGTTGTTGTCGGCCGCGAGCGCGGCAGCGATATGGCTCCCAATAAATCCCGCCCCGCCGGTGATGAGGATCGATTTGTCGGTCGGCCCGTGTGTCGTCTCAACGGCGGTCGGCGCGTTCGCCACCTGCGTATCGCGATCCGGGTCGGTCATTGGTTCACCCAGACGCCTCGGTGGGTTTGTAATTGGTACACTGTCGGGAGCCACCCGCGAGTACGGAGTCCTTACGGCAGCCGAACGGCTTCGAGTCATCGTGGATACTGAATGACAGAGGCGAAACCGGAGTCAGTCAGGCGAGCGGATCGAAGTAACGGTCGACTACCGCGTGGCTCCGGCGGCGCTGGACGTCGACGATGTCGGCCATCGGCCGGTGGGTGGTGTGCCAGAGGCCAGGATGGACGAGTAGTTGCAAGCAGTTGGCGAGCCCATCGGGGAACGGTCGGTTTGCGGACCACTTCTGGCTCGAATCCGAAACGTAGTCGATCTCGCTGAAAAACGGTGGCCCATAGGTGTTCGTAAAGCCATCAAACGGCTGGTCGAGCACCCACTGCGGTGGAATATGAAACGAGGCCGTCGACAGCTTGCGGTCGAGCAGTCGGCTCGCCACGTCGAGTTCGTCGGTGACTTTCGCCTCGATACTTTCGACACTTGGCTCGTCGTCGACGGCCCAGTAACGGTGGGTATCGAAATGCAGTGCGAGGTCGTGGCCCAGTTTGTCGATCCGCTGGAGTGTGCGTACGTTCTGAGGCCAGGTGAGATCGTACACCGGCGCGCCCACCAGTAGACAGTAGGTCGACTGTACGCCCAGTTCGTGTTCGCGCTCGGCCATCGCGAGCGCGCGACCCACCGAGAGGTCGACGTCGTGGCGCAACAGGACCTCCTTCGAGTCCGGCGGATCGGCCTCGTCGAACAGCGAGAACTCGTAGCCAGCGGCCTGAAACGACCGAATCAGCGCCTCGTACTCGTCGAGACGATACTCTACCGACGAAAGCTCGGCCGGCGAGTCGAGACGCGAATCAGTCATCGGCCGCCTCGGACGTCGTCAGATGCTGCTTCTGTTCGGGGCCGTCGACGCGACTGTGATCGCCCACTGACTCGAAGACCATCCCCGCGACGGGCTGCCAGTTGTCGGCCTCCCAGTCGGTGACGAGCACCGAGCCGTCGGGCGTCGAGACGACGAACTCGTCGGTGTGAAACACCGAGATGATCTCGCCGGGCGCTGCTGCAAAGCCGAAATCGGTCGAAAACGGCCTCGCCGACCAGATGTCGACGCGACGGTCCTCGTGAAACGTGAACGCCCCCGGATAGGGGTGGGTAACGGCCCGAACGAGGTTGTAGATCTCGTCCATTGGCTCGCCCCAATGGATCTCGCCGTCGTCGGGCGTCCGCTTGGGGTAGTAGGTCGGCTCTCCCGTCTGGGATTCGAACGTGTGTTCCTCGCGGAGTATGGGGCCGATCACGTCCAAGAGCATCTCCTCGATCGAGAGGGTGATCTTGTAGTACAGCGACCGGATCGTATCGAACTCGGTGATGTCGAACTTCCGGGTCGCCGCGACCGCACCCGAGTCGACGTCCGCATCAAGCCGAATAATCGAGAGCAAAAATCGATCGAGCGATTCAATCAACGACCAGTTCAGCGGCGACCGCCCGCGGCCCTTCGGGAGGCCGAACGCGCTACCGTGGTTGCCGAGGACACCCTGGTCGAATGTGTCGAGGACCTCGCCGGGAATAATCCGATTCCAGCCGTTGACGATCATCAGGTCGGCCTCGAGCGATTCGAAGAAGTCGACGTCCGGGTCGTCCATGCTGTACGTCTCGGGGTAGTAGATCGGAATGTCGTACTCATCGGCGATCGCCGAGAAGTCGGTATACTTCGCGACGCCGGCGCGTCGA
The DNA here is from genome assembly GCF_056175805.1 of Halohasta sp. A2. Lineage (NCBI taxonomy): Archaea > Methanobacteriati > Methanobacteriota > Halobacteria > Halobacteriales > Haloferacaceae > Halohasta > Halohasta sp. A2. The sequence goes on from NZ_JAQFWV010000005.1 coordinate 64,745, forward strand.
CCCATCTCGGGAGTAATCGAAACGAGCTGTGTAATCGGAACCTCGTGTTCGAGCAGGGTTTCGAGAACCTCGTGGCCGGGCGTCGAGACGCTCGTGTACACGATCGCCGCATCATCAGGGATATCCATCCTACCCGGTGGCTCGGATACTAACCGCTTTGTTATAAACTCACCACGCGAAACCGACCGCTGTGGCCTCGAATACTCCCGCAAGCCGAATACTGTAACAGCTCATTACTGCCGGGTTAATTCGTGATTGTTCGGTATGCACGTTTTGCCAGCGTCATTTTCGGGCCAGCCGATTCGATCGTGTAGTAGGGTGCCAAGGACGCGCCGAACTTGCTTTTGTACTGACAAAGCCGATCGGTGTTCGCCCCCATGAGGTCGTACATGGTGACGGTTTCGACCGGTGGATCCTCGATAAGGTCTTCGATGATCCGCCAGTGGAGCGCGCTGTTGACGGTCGTTCCTTCGTACTCGACGCGCGCACCGCCCTGCCAGAAGTAGGCCGCATCATTCGAGTACAGCACCGTAATTCCACTGAGAAACTCTCCGTCGGGACCACGGGCGACGTAGGTACGGGCCCGCTCGCCGAGCGAGTCGACGAGGTCGCGAACGTACTCCCACGAGTAACTGACCGGCTCGTCCTGCTGGTCGTAGCGTGCGGTGGTCTGTTCGTGCACCGCGTTGGCCCCCGTTTGCCCCTCGACGTCGACGCTCACATCGAGTTCGCGGATGTCTCGAATCTCCCGCCGCAGACTCTTGCTACAGTTCGACAACAGCTCGTCGGCAGTGGTGTCGTCGACGTCGAGCGTGTAGGTGAACGCGGTCTCGACCTCGAACGACGACCAGCGGTAGGGCCGGGGGTCGGTGTAGCTCGTATTCCCGATCATGCGAAACAGCGTCCGGACCGAGTCGAGACCGAGTTCGTCGACGATCGCGCTGGCGAACCGGCGGTTAAGCCGTTCCTGCTTGCTCCGTTTCGGGCTCGCGGGCATCAAAATCGGGCCCAGTCGTGGCACGCCGAAGCCGGGCGGTGGCGAGGTCACCAGCATACCAACCGGTCGACGATCGACGAACAGCGGGAGCAACGCGACCGGATTGGTTCCCTTGTAGCCCACAAATAAATACAGATCACCACGGGTGTACTCGTCGAGGACCGACAGCGCCTCGGCGGTGTGAAACGGTTCGAAGCCGCGCGAGGGGAGTGCGTCGGCCCAGTCAGTCAACGGGAGTCGTTCGAGTCGCATACGAAGGTGGCCAATCCAACACAGAACCAGGGTTTTGTTACCGACCGACTATCGCCGGTCTGCGACGGTTATCGGCGGCCGTGGGTGCTCGAGTTGAGCGTAGTACTCGCCCGGCGGCCCGACCCAGCCACCCAGCTGCTGGGCCCGCTCGATAATCCGCCGGTAGAGCTCCGTGTAGTTCGGAAAGTCAAGCTCGCTGAAAAACCGAGGGTGCCAGAGAATCGTCATCACGGCCCCGTTGTCGGCGGCCTCTTCGAGGACCCGTTCGCATTCGGCCCACGCACCGGCGAGATCCTCTTCGACGTTCGGCAACGCAAGCTCCATGATCGTCAGCGGGAAGACGACGAACTCGTCGTCGAACGGCCGTTTGATCTGGTAGCCGTGCTCGAAGCCGTAACTATCCGAACTCCCGAGGCTGGTATCGTACTGCAACCCGATCGCCGCGTGGTGTCGCCACGTCTCGGGGATCGAGAGGTTCAGATAGTGTTGTCGACCACCCGTTATTGACTGGCCGAGAACGCGTTCAATCGCCCGTTTTTCGGCTGCCAACCGCCCGCGGTCGGTCGGCGACTCGTACGAGCCGTGGAGGCCGACCTCCCAACCGCCCGCATCGAGTTCGCAGATAAGGTCGACGATGCGTCGGTCTTCGAGCGAATAACGGCCTGCAAACAGCCGCCAGCCGTCTTTGGTGAACCATTCCCGCGGGGGCCGGTCACCGAACAACCGTTGTTCGGAGAGAAAATAAAACGCCGACCGAACGCCGAGTTCGTCCTCCAACTCCATGATCCGGTCGAACGTCCAGAACGTGTTCGTTCCGGGCAACAGCGACCGGAGGTGCTCGGGGTCGCGATCACGCAGCGCGTAAGCGGCCGCATGAAACGTCTTGTAGGGCCGGTCGACGTCGTGGGTCAGACAGAGCGCGAACGTGTGGTCAGTAGTCATTGGCTACTCCTCATGGTCGAAGCTGTAGACCGTACTTAACGACGTTCGTGGCGGCGTCTTTGGTTCGTTCGGCAACCAGTTCGGCGTACGAGCCAGCCCACCGGTTGGGATGAACGAGCAGACACGCCTGATCGATCTCGCCAGTCGACAGGAGGTCGATCAACTCCCACGTGGTGTCGACCTGCACCTGCTTGTCGCCCTCGCCCATCGTGTGGTCCTTGACCTTGAGTGGGCCGTCTTCCCACGTCCGGCCGGTGTCCGAAAAGTAGGTGACTGAGTCGAAATCCATCGACAGGTAGGCCTCGCCTAACAGGCCGTAATCGGCGTACGTGTGGTCGCCAGTCCACATCTCACGGTTGTCGTGCGGCGTAAGGGGGTTGCCGTGCATACAGATGGTCTCGACCGAACACAGCCGCCGGAACCGCCGGAGGTTGCGTTCGAACGAGTCTTGGGCCGCCTCCACGTCGCCGTCCGCGGTATCGAGGTCCTCGTAGTGGTAGCCTACTTCGTGGCCCAGCGCCGCGGTACGTCCGATCAGCTCCGGGCGGAACGTTTTGGGGATGATCCGGAAGTAGTAGGTCGTCGAAATATCCCGAATGGCCTCGGTTCGGGCCATCTGCAGCGCGTTCATCGGTTTCCGGTCGACGTCGTGGCGGACGATCAGAAACCGCTCGGGCAGCGAGTCGGCGCCGAGGTACTCCTGCACCGTGATAAACTCGTAGCCGGCGTTCAGTCCGGCATCGAGCAAGGAAGCATAGGCCTCGTCACTGAAATCGGCAGCCATCAGTTTCGACCTCCGTCAGTGGCCGCGGTGTTCGTCTGCTCGCCAGTCGGTTCGGAGCCACGCCTCTGGGCTGCGATGTCGAACGCGCCGCGGCCGCCGATGGTGTACAGTTCGTGTCCGACCACATCGGGATCGAGCACGGCGCGCGTGTCGACGACGACTGGATCGTCGAACGTCGCCCACTCGATATCGGAAAACGCCTCGTGGGCCGTCACGAGAACGATTCCGTCGTAGTCGGTGTCGGCGCACGCGGCCAGATCGACCGGTGTGGCGTCGAACTCGTCGAACGAATCGAGCATCGGGTCGACGATGTCGACGCGCGCACCGTTGGCCGACAACGTCTCGGTGACACCGATCGCGGGACTGGCCCGAGTTTCGGCGACTCCGGCTCGATAGGTACCACCGAGAACCAACACCGAGGCCCCCTCAAGCGACTGATCGCGCGCCGATAGCAGTGAGGTGAGCTTCCCGACGACGAACGCTGGCATCTCGTCGTTGACCTGTCGGGCGGTTCTGAGCAACGGGCTTTCGGCGTCGAACTCGCCGAACAGGAAGTACGGATAGTAAGGAATGCAGTGGCCACCAACGCCGGGGCCTGGTCGAAGAATTTCGCACTCGTCTTGGGTGTTGGCAACCGCGATCGCCTCTCGAACGTCGACCGAGAGCTCGTCGGTGTACGTCGCCAACTCGTTAGCCAGCGCGATGTTGACGTCGCGGTGGACGCCCTCGAACACTTTGACCGCCTCGGCGGTCGTCGCATCCGACGCCCGAATCACGTCGTTGTCGGTGATCTGATCGTAGACGAGTGCGGCCGCTCGCGTGCTTTCGTCGTCAAGGCCACCGACGACTTTCGGCCACGACCCCCGAATGTCGCGGATCGCTCGGCTGCTTTCGGTTCGCTCGGGGCAGAAGGCGAGGCCGAACTCGCCGATCGACAGCCCACTTTCGGCCGCCAACAGCGGCGCGATAGTGTCCTCGCAGGTCCGTGGTGGAACCGTCGACTCGATGACGACCAGATCTCCGGGCTGGAGCCCCGAGGCGATCGCCGTGGCCACCGACTCGACGATCGAGAGATCGGCAGTTCCCTCGTCGGTAATAAGTGTCGGGACGATGACGACGTGGAGCCGCGCGTGTTTCGCGGCCGCCGCAGGGTCGTCGACCGCTCGAAGCGAGCCCGCTTCGACAGTGCGGTCGACCAACTCGGCCAGTCCGGGCTCGCCGTCGACGTGGCACTCGCCGTTGTTCACTGATTCGACAACCGTCGGGTCGACGTCGGCACCGGTGACCGATCCGGTGAGGTCGGCATACACGCCGGCCAACGGGAGTCCCATCTTTCCGAGACCGTAGACGGCGACGGGGATCTCTCCCGACAGGAGGGCTTCGCGCTGGTGGGGTTCGTCTGCGTCGGCTCCATACAGGTAGTCGACGCCTACTGGCTCGCTCATCGGATCTCATTGCCTCCCTGCAGTGGGTCGGGAAGCGGTTGATGGACCGCGGGCGCACCGACTGCCAGCGTGTGGGGCGGGACGTCTTCGGTGACGACCGCGCCAGCGGCGACGAACGATCCCTCGCCGACCGCAACGCCGGGCAACAGCGTCGCGTTCGCACCCACCGAGACGCCATCTTCGAGAATCGGCCCAACGAGGTCGACGTCGGTCCGAATCGGATACGGATCGTTGGTCAACACGGCGTGGGGGCCCAAAAACACGTCGTCGCCGATGGTGGTCTCGGTCGGGACGTAGACGCCGGTCTGCATGCTGACGCCTGAGCCGACGGTCGTCGAGCCGTCGATCACCGTGTTCGTCCCGACGACCACGTCGTCACCGATCGTCGTTCCTTCGCGGACGAGCACGTTGTGACCGGTCGTAAACCGGTCGCCGATGGTGACATCGGGATAGATGATCGCACCCGAGCGGATGGTCGACTCGCGGCCGATCACGGGCGACGCACCGTCGGCGGCCTCACCGAGGCTAACGCCCGGCTGGATCTCGCAGTTCTCGCCGAGCTGCGGCTCGGTGCTCATCGGAAAACGCCTCCACGGTCGGACGGATCGTCGCGTTCGCGACGATCACTCGGTCGTATAGAACCAGTTGGTGGTGTAGAATCGTATGTGTTCATTGATATTTGTATTAGCTGCCACTGACTCCACGAGCGGCTACCCGTGGACCTACCCGGCTATTTCGGTGGTAGTTTCTTTGTTATGTGATCCTTTCTCCTGGACTGGGCCCGTAAACGGCACAGATGGGTGCCGACCGGATAGTCGCGCCCGAGCGAATGGTGAGCTCGTTGCTGTCGGCTTGAAACCCATCAACAGGATCGTCGACCGGGTGTTCGACCGCTAAAACCCGAGTACTTGGGGAGTAACACACCGTTAGTCATGGACGTTGGTAGGTTATCGGCTGCGAGACGGTTCATGGGTCTCGCGTGCTGACCACATGCGGCCGGTTCGGTCCTGTACGCTGTTTTTGACCCCACCGTTTACCGGAGAGAGCGGTCCGGTCGGCAGTCGATCGGCATCCCAGGTGCGACCGCGAGCCCTTCGAAGGTCCGGACGATGTCCGAATCACACCGAGGTTTCGGTACTGCAAGCCGAGCATAACAAAGAGACACCCATACCACAGATGCGTACATGTCTCCTGGCGAAGCGACTGGGTTGCGCGTACTCGTCGTTGGTCTCGATGGTGTCTGTCTTCGCGTTCTCGAACCGCTCATCGATGACGGCAGGGTCCCACATCTCGAATCGATCCGCGATCAGGGGACTGCCGCAGCGCTGACATCGCAGCTACCCCCGTGGACGCCGAGCGCGTGGCCCTCGCTCTACACTGGCAAAAACCCCGGCAAACACGGGGTGTACGACTTCCTCCAGTTCGATGGCTACGACTGGGACATCGTCGACCGGTCGACGGTCAAGACACACGCGATCTGGGAGCTGTTGTCGATGTGCGGCTACGAGAGCGTCGTGGTCAACGTTCCGGTGACCCACCCGCCGCGACCGTTTTCGGGGACTCTCGTCCCCGGCTACATGGCTCCCGAAGTACCCACCTGCCACCCCGAAGGAACCTGGGACGAACTGAACGATGAGCTGGGCTCGTACCGGTTGTACGCCGAGGCGAGCAACAGCGAGACATCCAGAAAGCAGCGCGTCAACAGCTACCAGCGACTGACACGGATGCGAGGCGAGGCCTTTCGGTACCTGGTCGACGACCGAGATCCCGACTTCGGTTTCGTGCAGTTCCAACAGACCGATACGGTCTACCACGAGTATCCGACCGACAACGAGGCGATTCGGACAGTCTATGAGACGGTCGACGACGAGGTCGGCCGGATTCTGGAGGCCTGTGAGCCGGATCTCACACTCGTCGTGAGCGATCACGGGCTCGGACCGATGGACCGGGAGTTTCGGGTCAACGCGTTCCTCCGGGACCGAGAGTTCGCCTCGACGACGACTGGTGACGGCGGCATGCCGTCGTGGTCGGCTCTCGCCAGCCGCCAGCTCCGAACGAACACGACCGAGCGCTCGAACACGACCGACCGATCGAACTCCTCGACATCGTCGACGTCTACACAGTCGACGATCGCGCGACTGCTCGAACTCGGAGCCAGTGTCGGCCTCACGAGCCAGCGGATCGCCGCCGCTCTCGGCCGATTGGGTCTCGCCGACCCGATCGCCGCCCGCGTTCCGAGCGAGCTCATTCGGGCAGGCACTGAACAGGTCGACTTCGAATCCTCGACCGCGTACATGCGCTCTCGCACCGAGATGGGCGTTCGCCTCAACGTCGAGGGGCGAGAGCCAGCGGGCGTCGTCAGCCCAGAGGCCTACGAGTCGGTTCGCGCCGATCTCATTGAGGCGCTCTCGGCAGTCCGCACTCCGGGCGGCCAGCCCTGTTTCGAACAGGTGTTGCCACGTGAAGCGGTGTTCGACGGTCCGTACGTCGAGGACGCGCCGGATATCGTCACGGTGCCGACCAGCTTCAGCCAGTATCTGTCAGCGTCAGTTCGCAACGAGTGGTTCGGCGACCCCTCGGAGCTGTGGGAACACAAACGGACGGGAATCCTCATGGCCGCAGGTGAGGCGGTCGATCCGGACATCGACGCCAGTGGCCATATTTTCGACATCGCCCCGACGATTCTCTCGGTGTTCGGCCTCGAAGTCGACCAAGCAATGGACGGCGATCCGTTACCGATCGTCCAGCCGACCGGCTGCACAGAATATCCGCAATTCGAGCCCGAATCAGCGCCAACAACGACTGTCGACACGGAGGCAGTCGAACAGCGACTTGCAGACCTCGGCTACTTGGAGTAAAATGGCACTCGATATTACCACCGTACACGATCCGGACGACTGGAACGATCTCGTCGAAAAGAGCACACAGACAACGCCGTTTCACCGGGCCGAATGCCTCGATGTGATGGCAGCTGACGCCGGGGCGACCCTGCACCCCTACGTCGGATACAAAGGCAACGAGCCGGTCGGGCTGTTTCCGATCTTCGAGATTTCGAAGGGGCCGATCAGCACCGCGTTTTCGCCGCCGCCGCGGCTCAAAATCAACTATCTCGGCCCAGCACTGCTGAATCACACCAAACAAAAGCGGCGTCGACAGGAGAAAACCAACAGCCGATTCATCGGCGGCTGTCTCGACGAACTGGCCGAAACGGTCGATCCGAAATACAGGCACATTCGGACGAGTCTCAACTACACCGACACCCGACCGTTCGTCTGGGGCGGTTTCGAGCCGACAACGCGCTATACGTACGTCGTCGACCTCTCCCCCTCACGCGAGGACCTGTTGATGGCGTTCAGTAGCGACGGGCGAAGCAACATTTCGGGGACCGACGAGGACCGCTACGAAATCGAGCTCGGTGGCGAAGCCGAGATACGACAGACGATCCGAGAGCTACAGGCTCGCCACGCCGACCAGGACGTCCACTTCGCTATCACCCCCGAGTTCGTCATTGAGCTTTCCCGTCGACTTCCAGACGACGTGTTTCGGCTCTACGGCTGTCGGGTCGACGGCGAGTTCGTCGGCGGCCATATCACGCTCGAAGACGACCAGACGGTGTACGGCTGGCAGAGCTGGGGTGAGAGGAACACCGACGTTCCGGTCAACGACCTGTTGGACTGGGAGATCATGTCTAGGGCCAAAGAACGCGGGCTGGATCGGTACGATCTGGTCGGCGCGAACAACGAACGGATCTCGAAGTACAAAGCGAAGTTCAGCCCGCAGCTACAGACCTACCAGTTGCTGACATCCGGGACGCCAGTGATGAACCTGGCTTCGAAGATTTATAAACACGTCCGGTAGGTCGACTGCTCGATTCGCGCCGGTAGCGTCTCGTTACTGCTCGTCTGTGGTGTTTTGCGCAATTCGGGCGTGAGTGTTTGTTAGGACTCGTCAGTCTCTGTTCGTTCCTCGTCGAGGGAGATCCGAGTGTTTTTCCGCCAGTTGAACAGCCCGTCGACAGCCATCGCCAACAGGAGCACGAACACACCACCGAGTGCGCTCGTTGTCGACTGACTCGCCACATCCGAGTCGTCGCTGGAACGTAGTGCCGCCACTAGGCTGCCAACCGTGCCGACCGCACCACTGACATAGAGCACCAGAATCGCGAGGCCACCGGCGGTTCGACGTCCCGACCAGAGCCGCCAGAGGAAGGTCCGCAACAACATCAGCGAGACGCGAGGAATGTAGGTGAGATAGCTGATGTCGCTGTGCTCGTCGCCGTAGTTCAGCGGCGAGGGTACGTCGGCAACCCGGTGGCCGGTGACGTTCAGCCGAACGAGCAGATCGTTACAGTAGCCGTAAAACTCGTACATGCCCTCGATATCGGCGTCGTGGAGTGCATCCAACGAGATCGCCGTATACCCCATCTGTGGATCGCCGACCTGCCAGTAGCCGCTGGCGATTTTCGTCAGGAGGGTCAGTATTCGGTTGCCGATCAGCCGGAACCGTGGCATCTCGACGTGGTCGACGTCGTTGATCAGTCGGTTGCCCTTTGCGTAGTCGGCCTCGCCGGTGACGACCGGCTCGATGATGCGTTCGAGAATCGTCGGATCCATCTGGCCGTCACCACCCATCACAGCCGTGACGTCGATTTCGTCGTCACGGGCCTGCAGATAACCGGTTTTGATCGCTCCACCGACACCCCGGTTCTCCTCGTGTTGAATCGGAACGACCCGTCTATCGAAGTTCGCCCCGCCGTCTGTCGCGGTCGTCGAACTGTTGATCGACGCTGCGGTTTCGGTGATCTCCGTCCACGTGCCGTCGGTCGACTGGTCGTCGATCACATAGACACGGTCGACAAAGGATGGGAGCGTTTCGATAACGTCTCCGACGAATCCCGATTCGTTGTACGCCGGAACGACAACAGCAACTGTATATTCATTATACATTGATAAATCAAGCGGACGGTCAAGCCCCGGCCACTACGGCCACAACGGAGGTTACGAGGCTTTGTTATGCTCTGCCTGCGAGCCAACAGCCACCTCTTCGAATCGATAGTGACCACCTTCGAACCGAAGCAGGATGCGTCGGTTCGATAGCCGCCCGCTTCGAACCGAGTGTCAATCGCAGAAACGCCGACTGAGAACGTCTATCGCGGTCTGTACTCGGTTTGCGTTCCTCGACACGGACATCTCATATGCGAGGATACTCTCACCGATGAGCGTATGCAATACCACACCGATTTATAACCAATCGACCTCGGTGGAGGTACTGACAGATGGGAAACGTATCGCGCGGATGGAAACCCTGGTAGTACGTCGTTAGTATCGTTTTGTTATGACTAACAAAACGGTAGTAGGCGGATGACTCTCGGGTGAACCGACAACGCAGTCGACGAGCCGGGACGGTCACCAGCTATTTCGAACTGAACAGCCGAAACACAGCGTCGATCGGTCGACGTCGGGATAGCGCCGCTGGCGTGTCGACCGGGGCGAGAGGGGCCAGACGGGATGAGTAACCCACGTCATGGGCGGCTGCTGAGCGGCGTCCTGATTTTCTTGCTGATTGGGTCGCTTTTCGTCCCGCTGGCGTACGCCGATAGCTCCGACGAGAAGTCCGAACCCGAGCGGTCGTATCAGGTCGTCCAGGGAGAGCAGGTGATCCCGGTTGAGACCATCTCCGGAGACGAGCCGGTCGAGTCCTTTTATCAGTACCGTCACCCGCACGTGGGCGACCGCGACGATCCGCTCTGGGGTCGGTCGTTCAGTTCGGAAGGGACCACTGAGTACCAGGAGGACGACGCGAGCGTGCTCATGCTGTACGAGGGCCCCGATGGAGTGAGCCTCGTTGCGGTCCACGACAAGTACCACGAAGACCAGGACGATGGCACCGACGGCGGCTCGGTCAGTTGGGAACTGTCGAACCTGCCCGAGGACGGTGAGTGGGCCGTCATCGACGACGAGTACGAATGGCTCAGCAACGAGAGCCAGGACGACTTCATCTATCTCGATCCCGACCACCGCGAGGGTGCGACCGGAACCACCGGTGTGCCACCGAACGGCGGCGATGGGCTGTTGAGTTGGGTCTGGCTGACTGGCCGCACCGACGGAATGGCCTACAGCGGGCTCGATTCCGACGCTGCAATCGAGATCGATCCGGCGTTCAACGAGGAGTCGTATCACCGGTACGGCGACACGCGACGCCCAGACCAGGATCCGGATCAACCCAACGAAGGTGAGCGATACAACGGTAGTATCGATGACTGGCAGGTGATCGATCCCACTGAGGAGGACGGCGAGGAGTTCGACCGGGTGTCGCTCGACAGCCTCAACGAACCGATCGAAGTCCAGAGCACCTCGGAGCTCCCAACGCCACGCTCGGTGAGCCTCGAAAACGATCGTATCGAGCCCGGCGAGTCGGCAGACCTCTCAGCAACGATCGAAAACACCGGCAGTGCCGACTGGACCTACGAGGCCGACCTTCGTGTCGGCGATACGGTTCTGCAAACTGAGACCGTGACGATTCCAGCGGGCCAAGAGCGTACCGTCGAGTTCAGCCAGGAGATCGGCGAATCCGGCGAGTACGACATCGGTGTCGGCGACGAACAGACGACGCTCACTGTCGGAGATCCAGAGAGCACCACAACCAACAGCACCGAAAGCGAGGACGCCGACTCCAACTCCGGCGACTCCGAGCCTGACGACTCCGAAGACTCTGGGGGGATCGCAGATCAGGTGCCCGGGTTCGGTCCCATTGTCGCGGTGGTCGCGCTTACAGTGGTTTCGGTTACGATGGCCGTGAGTCGACGGCTGACCCGCTAACGGCTCTCGAGTCACGACTCGGGTTCTACTACAGGTGAAAAATTCGTCGCTACAGCCCGTTTGTTACAGTTTGTGTACTTGATTCGAGCCACCGAGTCGGTGAACGTCGGTGCCGATGTCGTCGAGATCCGACCCACAGCAGTCGATAACGACCGCCTTGTCGAAACTGGCCCAGTCGATATCTTCGAACACCAACCGAAACGAGAGCACGACGACGGCGTCCGGATCGAGTCGACTGGCCGTCCGCACCGAGACCGAATGCGGGGTGAGGCTCCGTGGCAAATCGGTGACCGGATCACAGAGGAGAGGTCTGGTCTCGGCGCGAGTGAGTTCGCGGAGCAACATCGAGACTGGCTTGCGTTCGCCCGTCGGGTGGCTGTCATCCGAGGGAACACCCAACACGAGCACGGTGGTGTCCGACTCGCTGTCGGTTGGCTGATGGTCGATCGCTTCGAGAACCGTCTCGGCGATCAGTTTTGGAAACCGCCGAGCTTCGGTGTACACACCATCGAGAATCGGTGTCTCGTCGACTATCGAATCCCGGAGGAAGCCCGAACCGATGGGCTCGCTGGCGTCGACGCCCGGTCCGGGAATCGACAGCTCGCCGCGCATCGAGATGAGTTCGGCGACCGTCGGCACAGCTATTTCCGGAGCCGACACCGCCAGCTCATTTGTGAGCGATTGCATCATCTCGCTGGCAGTCCGCTCAACTGTGTCAACACACTCTGCGGTCGCAACGTTCGGTGTCGACGAGATCGTCCCCGAAGTCATCGCCGCGAACAGCTCGGTTGCGGCCGTCCGGCTCCGTCGATCAGTGCCACCGATCACCAGATCACCAGTCCGGATCGACCGAAGCGAGCGGTCGATAGGCAGTGCACAGACCGCCAGCCCGAACTCCGACGGCGAAAGGTCGCTTTCGTCGACCACCGTCGGCTCGATGATTCCCTCTGTGGTTCCCGGCGGCAGCGGTGTCGTCACGACGAGCACGTCACCCACCGAGAGCTCGGTTGCGATGTCCCGAACCGTCGCTCTGAGTCGCGAGAGATCCGGGGCGTCGTCCTCGCGGAGCCCGGTCGGAACCGCGACGAGATGGATGGCCGCCTCAGCTGCGGCCTCCGGCAGCTCACCTGTCGCTCGCAGCGTGCCTGAATCGGTCGCCTCGGTGACGTATTCGGACAGCAACGGATCCGAGACGGGCGAGCGGCCGTGTTGAATTGCCGTCACGTGCGTGCCGTTTGTGTCAGCGGCGGTCACCGACCCAACAACGCGAGCACAGAGCACCGACAGCGCCGTCCCGGTTTTGTCGAGCCCGTACACGGCAACCGAGAGCCGCTCGCGGGTGAGTGATCCGTCCGCACCGACCGCCGCTGTCGTTCTGTCGACGTCGCGTACTGATTCGATCATTTTTCGTCGGCGACCGCTTGTATTCGTTGGACGAGTTCGAGCGCTTGAATCCCGTCTGCGGCCGAGACGATCGGCTCGGCGTCGCTCCGAACGCTGTCGACGAACGAGGCGAGCTCCTTTTTAAGCGGTTCGCCGTTTTCGACCGTCGGTCGTTCGATGACGTTCTCGTGTCGGTAGCGAACGTCGCCGTTGGTCTCGATATACTCGGGGAGCGAATGGCGGTTGATCTCGACCGATTGGGCCATGTAGTCGACGGTGACCCGACATTCTTCGGCGGTCACCGAGAGCGTCCGAACCTTCTGTTGGGTCACTCGGCTGGCAGTTAGCGTTGCCACGATGCCGGATTCGAACGCCACCGTTGCGGCCACGTACTGGTCGCCGGCCGTTTCGGCCGCATACACGTCGGCGATCGGCTCGTCGACCAACGACAACAGGATGTCAGCATCGTGAATCATCAGATCCAACGCGACGCCGTCGTCGATGCCGCGGCCGGTTGGCGGGCCGAGTCGATCGCTGTCGAGCGCGATCACGTCGAGATCGGTCGCGATCTCCGAGAGCGTCTGGACGGCCGGATTGAAGCGCTCGACGTGACCGACCTGGAGAGTAACGCCAGCTTCTTCGGCAGCGGTCAGTAGCTCGCGACCCGCTGCAGGATCCTCGGTGATCGGTTTCTCGATCAGCAGGTCGACGCCAGCGTCGATCGCGGCCGTCCCCATCTCGTAGTGGTAGGCCGTGGGCACGACGATCGACACCGCGTCCGCGACCGACAGCAACGAGTCGACCGACATCGGTACCGTTCCGTACTTGCTGGCGGCTTCGGCGGCCTGCTCGCTGTCGACGTCGGAGATGCCGACGAGATCGGCGGTCGGGAGCTCCTGATAGACGCGCGCGTGGTGGTGACCCATACTTCCGACGCCGATAACACCGACAGCGAGGCGGTCAGTCATCCGACTCACCCCCTTCGATGACCGTTGGTGGCTCGGCCGCCACCGGATCGTCGAACCGACCGTAGGCGCGCAAGACCGTCGACAGCCGGTCGACGTCCGCCGTCGAGAGTCCCGGATGGACGGGCAGCGAGACCACGGTTTCGGCCGCCCGCTCGGCGACCGGCGCGTCGACATCGAGGTGTTCGTACGGCGGCTGCTCGTGGATCGGCGTCGGGTAGTAGACCGCCGTGTCGACGCCGGCTGCATCCAGATACGAGCGCAACGGCTCGCGCTCGGCGGTCCGAACGGTGTACTGGTGATAGACGTGCGTGAACCCCTCGGGTTCGGTGGGTGGGGTGACGCCGTCGACTGCATCGAGCGCGTCGGTCAGTCGCTCGGCGTTGGTACGACGGGCAGTCGTGTATTTCGGGAGTTTTTCGAGTTGGGCGAGCCCGATCGCCGCGCCGATCGAGGTCAGCCGGAAGTTGTGTCCGACTGTCGCGTGTTCGTAGCTGTCGGTTCGGCCGTGGTTGACCCATCGGGCCGCCCGCTCGGCGACCGTCTCGCTGTCAGTGACGACCATCCCACCTTCTCCAGTCGTCATATTCTTCGTCGGGTAAAACGAGAAACAGGCTGCATCGCCGAGCGAGCCCGCTCGCTGACCGTCGATAGCTGCACCATGTGCCTGGGCGGCATCTTCGATCAACAGACAGTCATACTGGTCGGCGAGCTCGCGGAGCTCACCCATCGGGGCCGCAAGTCCATACAGATGGACTGCCAAAATTGCGTCGACCGAGCGATCTTCGAGAACGGTCTCGACCGATCGAGGATCGAGATTGTACGTTTCAGGGTCGATGTCGGCGAAGGTGACCGACGCTCCCGCCAGCTGGATCGCATTGGCGCTGGCGATAAACGAAAACGGCGACGTGAGGACGGTATCGCCCTCGCCGAGCCCGAGCGCACGTATCGCCGTTTCGAGCGCGGTTGTCCCGTTCGAGGTAGCGACGCCGTGAGCACTGCCACAGAAGTCGGCGAATGCCGATTCGAACGACCGAACGGTTGGTCCGTCGGCAAGGCGGCCACTGTCGAGAACCGCCTCGACCCGACGCTGTTCGTCCGGGCCGATGTCGGGGTCGGCAATCGAGAGCTGTCTCATCGTGCCCTCCGAGAACCCGGTCGAGCTATCGGCGGTACAGCGAGTAAGTCGCTCACAGTATGTATAAGATACATTGTATTTTGGGAACGCCGTGCCGTAACGCGCTGGTCACGACTGTGTGTCAGGACAAAAACGGTTTCGGGTCTTTGTTATGGTTCCATTGGATGCAGTATTAGGCGGCTTACTGTCGACCGATAACCCGACCAATCGGTGTTACCGAGCGTTCGTGACCGATGGTGGCTCGTTCGAAATCGGTTCGATTGTCGGCTGACTCGTGTCGGACGTGGCGTCGATCTCGGGTTCGCCATCAGTCGGGGTGGGGTCATCTCCGCCGGGTGATCCGTCGGCGGTCGCACTCACAGTGAAATGGACGTGCCGGTACGCCGAGTCCGCACTCGGGTCCTCGGGCGGCTCGTCTTCGTACAGATAGTAGTTGAGTCGGTACTCACCCGTTGTATCCATCGTGACTGTCTGTGGCTGTTCGAGCCGCTCGCCGTTTTCGAGCGACGCATCGAACCGGTCGATCTCGGTTGATTCGATCGCGGTCACCGAATCGTCATCTTCGATCACCTGTTCGACGGTTACCACAACAGTGTAATCGCGCTGTTGGCCTTCACGGTTGTCGATGCCCACGAGTAGCTCGGTCTCTTCGCCGGTCGTGACCTCGTCGGGGTAGTTGCCGAGGGTCGGCTCACCGTCTTCGGAGTCACTCATCACCCGCAGATCGGTGAACTGCTCGCCGTCTTGGGGAACTGCAAGCACGTACCCGACCGAGAAAACGGCCATCAAGACCGTTACGGCGAGCGCGATCGTCGCGACCCGTTCGAGTCGTGGCATCGGCCCCGAAACAGGCGCAGCAACGAATGCGATCGCAGACGCAAGCGGAAGCTGGAACCGATCGCGTTCGGGAATCCGAAGGCGTCGAACCGACGCGATCAGTGCGCCGATTAAAACGGCGGCGACCAGCGTCGGGAGCGTCGTTCCATCGAACACCGCAACCGGAAGCAGTTCGAGAAGGAAGCCGAAAAACGGAATCAGTGCGACGCTGAGGCCGAACGAGAGGGCGAGCCGTTCGCCCAGCGTGACTCGCTGGAGGTTACGGGCCGTTGCGAGTGGTCGCCTGTCGCTCTCCTGTTCACTAACCGGCTTTCCGGCACGGGGAAACAGGATTCCGACGAGTACGTAGCCGGGGAGAAACAACAGTAGCGGAACCGATACCAGAAACCGAACCGGGGAGTCCGGACTCAGGTAGTAGACCACTGCAGCCACGATCGTGATCAGGCAGACGCCGACCATGTCGACCGGGACCGTTCGATTCGAAACGACGCCTCGGAGGCCCGAATCGTTCGATTCGCTGAGAGTCATTCGTATCGATCGGTTGTATTGTCTCGTTGAGCGTTCAGTATCGTAGCACTGTGTGTGTGGTACATGTCGTTGTAAGAGAAACCGCAGGATACGGCTTTGTTATTGCTCGCATAGCGAGTGAGCTGAGTAGTATGGAATGACTACTACGCGAGTACCGTGTCACTGTATCCGCTTTTCTGGCGCTTGAGTCACTGGAGACGAACACTGCCCGCGAAACCCCCTGACACTGGATCGTTTCGCGTTCGATCGGCTAACTCGTCTAATAAGTGCCTCATTACTCTCCCTAACAGACCCGTAACAAAGTATAAGACAGGTGTGTGTCCATTCGGATTTCACGTAAGCCCAACGGATATCGGGTAACCACAGACAACCCAACACCTCAAATATCGAATGTCCGACTCTGACTACCCATCGCTGTCACAAGACAAGGTCTTTGACCTGCTGAGCAACTCCAGACGTCGGTTCGTCTTGCACCATCTCAAGCAGGCAGGAGGACCTGTTCGACTGAGTGAACTCGCCGCAGAGATCGCCGCGATCGAAAACGAGGTCTCGGTCGAGGATCTCACGAGCCAACAACGAAAACGAACCTACGTCTCACTGTATCAGACGCACATCCCGAAGCTACAGGACGCGAACGCGGTGACCTACGATGCCGAAACGGGGATGGTCGAGCTCGCCTCGGGAGCCGGAGAGATCGGCGAGTACTTCCAGCAGCAGGGAGCCGAACGACCGTGGCAGTACTACTATCTGGCTCTCGCAGCGGTTGGGTTGGTACTCTACGGTATCGTCGGCCTCATTGGCGTCTCGCCGGGCATCCTGTTTTTGATTGGGGCGGCCGTGCTCGCTGGGTTCGGTGTAATTGCAGTAACTCACTACCTCACGATCCGACGCGAACGGACTGAACTCCCGTCGAACCTGATCGAAGAGTAAAAACACTATCGAGATCGAAGCGAGTTAGTACCAAAATACAACGCTACGGCTGTTTGCCGCCACCTTCTCTGAGGTCTCGAAGGGTCAAACAACTAAGACAGCCATAGAGCGAGCCATCGTTCGCACCGAATACACGGACGAACTGCTTTGTGACGTAATGTCCACAGTTCTGACACTGTCGTTTCGGCGAGCGGTGTTCTGGGGTCGTCTCCTGGGGGTGGAGCATGTCCATGACGGCCTCAAGACATCTATCGGCTTTGTTATACTCGTCGTAGCAACGTTTCATACAGTTCACGAGCAACGGACACTCGTAACCATGGCCATCTTTTGTTCTCATCCAGTAATAAACTACAACCGGATGTTTCAGCTTGTATTACCGAGTTGGTAAGATGATTCAAACGATGGACGATATGAGTAATACCCGGAAACGACGCGTAAACAGTCTGTAACAGAGGGGTAGCATCGCCAGCCTCATATGCACCGAAGGGGTCAGTAGAATAGAGGCTGCGGCGCACTGTGGGAGTGAAACTGACCTACGCACTCGCTCACCGGGATCGTCGCTCCCGTGTGAGTGCTGATGAATCCGGTTGTGATCTGCGCACCGGTGTTGGATGACGGCTGTTTGATAAGTGTTGAACCGACACTCCAGCCTTCGTACCGACACGGGATATCCGCGGTGAAAACTAATGACAGAGGTAACAAAAATGGCAGAAGATTGGGATGAAATCGGATTCGTAATCAGCTCTCAGTACCGTATTGCGGTGTTAAAACGATTGGCAGACGGTCCAGCGACACCCTCTCGGATCGCCGAAGACTCCGGGATCGGTATCACACACGTTTCACGAGCCCTCGGTCGACTCCGCGAGCGAGCACTTGTCGAACTGCTCGTTCCTGAGGAACGCAAGAAGGGTCGTGTCTACGGCGTCACAGAGCGCGGAGAAGAGCTCTGGGAACAGATCCAGGCGAAAAACCTCATTGATTAGGGTTTCACGCTTTCGGAGCCGAAACGAGCCGCTCGGTCGGTCTCGAAAGCGTCGTCAGTGAGAACGATCACTGACAGGAGGGCACACACGAGTTCGTGGTGTAGTTATCGGACGATCAAACGGGACCGTTACTCGTCGTCAGAGTCTGGCAAGAGCATTTCAGGACGCCGCGCATACGCGGGCGTCTCGACGAACTGTGAAATGCGGTCAAGCTCTTCGTCTGTCAGCCAGTCAGACATGCAACCATCCGTTCAGTACACTATTATAAAAATGTAGAGTTTTAGGTTAGAATACCGATATGAGCACCGAAACCACTCATCGACGCATGTCGACTAGCACTACTTCTGGGGTTAATCCGGCAAGCTGATTGCCACGGCTGAAGAAAGAGAGCAATGAAAGAACTTGCACACGACCACGGAGATGCCGCAGGGTTTCTCAGAAGGTATCAAGCGTGTTTCGCCACGAGAGCCGACGGCTCTTCGTGGCCGAATTGGGAGACGACATGGCAACGTGGAGCGCAGTATTTTCGCGGTCTTATCCGCCCAGGGAGCAACAAATCAGTCGCAGGAATCGCAAGCATGGTAGACCTCAAACAAGAGAAACTCGAACGGTTCGTCCGGGAGAGCGCTTGGGAGTACGAAAACGTCGAGGAGCAACTCCGACAAACAGTGCCCGAGGCGGCTCAGGGAGCCGCCTCTGCGCTTATTCTTGACGGGATGGGAATTCCCAAACAAGGACACGACAGTGTCGGTGTTGGCCATCAATGGTGCGGCGCAACCGGGAAAATGGATAACTGCCAAGTGACCGTTAACCTCACTCTCGCCTCACCGGGACAGCACCGCAACGCAGACCAAGTCAGTTGGCCACTTGGAATGCGACTATTCACGCCGAAAAAGTGGATTGGAGACGATTCATCTGTCTACGACAGCAGCCAACAACAGCAACAGTACGCTCAACGACGGGAAGACGCTGGAATTCCTGAGGATCTCGAGTACCAATCAAAACACGAAATCGGCGGTGATCTGGTCGAAGGGGCCGCTGACAGCGGCCTCGACTTCGGCTGTGTTCTCGGTGACAGCAATTTCGGCAAATCACCCAAACTCCGCCACAGACTACGGAGTCAGGCTATTCCCTACGCGCTGGAACTTGTTCCGTCGAAG